>DASPJC010000194.1:0-19844 GCA_035628815.1 Ohtaekwangia sp.
AAGGTCCAGCGCTTCTTGGTAGTAAACGGTTGCTTTGTCATAAATATTAAGTTTTTCATAGACGGAAGCCAGGTTGTTCAATACCTCAGTCTGAAGACCCGCGTCAGTCAGTTGCAAGGTCTTGATTAAACGAAAGCCTTGCAGGATATTTTTTTCGGCCTGGTTGAATGAACCTGTCGAAAGGTAAAGGAGGCCGGCTTCCTGAAGTGCCTGGACGTGTAATGAGGAAAGCAGTGGCTCGCGCTGTTGCTGTAATTCTCCGATCATGCGCTCAAGGATGGTGCGTGCGTCATCGTACTTCCGCAACTTGCGGTTGATGCGACCGCGCGCCAACCGCGTCTCATATGTTTGTGCAGGATCTTTGCCCGCCGCTGTCATCGCGTCCAGTTTGTCGACCAGTTGAAGTGCTGAATCGAGATCATCATGGGTTTCGTAGAGCCGCATCATATTTTTCACGGCTTTCCAGTACACATCCTGTTCAGCCGCGGGTGCTGAAATAATCTGGCGGTAAAGTTGTTTGGCAGGCACATGGTCTCCCCGTTCGGCATATAGGCCGGCCAGGTTACTGACAGAACGGAATATCTCGGGGTCTGAAGGCGCATAGACCTGCCGTTTGGTGGCGAGGGTCTCTTTTAAAATTTTTTCAGCTTCGCCATACGCCCTGGTCCGCCAGCAGGCGAGTCCGAGATCATTGGCAATGGTTAAATAGTTGGGATCGTAGATGCCGAGATCGTTCGCGGCAAACTTCTCCGCCTGTTTCAATAGCAAAACGGTTTTAGGCCAGTCTTCTGCCCAGAAGGCCTGCGCGCTGTCATAGTATGTTTTCCATGCCGGCACCTGCGCCTGCGTTTGCAGGACAAGCATAGTCAACAAGGCTATCAGGCCACAAGTCCTGGTCATTACGACCGCGCGCCAGTAGCGGTATAGTGGGTATTTCATAGAATCATCTGCCACAGTCATCGCCATTTGAAAAAGTATTACCGAACCAGGTCTCCCTGAAAAGATTCAAAAAAAATGGTGCGTCGCGAAATTACAAAATGCCTTTCATCCCACGACCTGGGCACTCACTTTTCCCCGCACCACGCACCGTTCCGCTTATATTCAACACAAATCCTTGAATCTTAAACGTATACCTTAAAGCCTTAAGCCTTGTACCTTGAACTTTGGACCTTGAACCTTGAACTTTGGACCTTGAACTTTGAACTTTGGACCTTGAACCTGTAACTTTATCCCACTCCGCTTTCCCGCAAAAGACGTTTGAGCGTGATCACATCCTGCTTCATCGCGTTGAGTACTTCTTCTTTGTTCATCGTAATGTTTTTTGCACCGTGCTCCGCGCCGCCCAGGGGATATTCAAAATGCATGGACAACGGTGCCGATATATTATAGTCCTTTAACAGTCTGAAAAACCGTCCAAAGTCGATCATGCCTTCTCCCAGCGGCACGACCTGCGCACGCCACTGGTTATCTTTTTTTGTCCAGTAAAAATCCTTGATGTCGACCGTGCGGATGTAAGATTTCAAGGAACGCAGTCCCAGGGGCCATGAGTTCGCGCCTTCCACGGTTGCGTGAAGAACATCATACTGTGAGCCGATCCATTGGGGATCAAGCTCCTTTAAGATGGTCCACAAATCCCACACGGGTGAACCGAAGCTCATACCCGAATGATTTTGATAGCCGCCGTGGATGCCATAGGTCTTATTGAGCGCGGCAAGCTTCGTCATTTCGTCTTTGAAGATCTTCAGATTGTCCTCGATGCTTTTCTTTTCGTCGTAGGCGATCCATCCCATGCGGTAAAAAGGTATTCCCAGGCTTCCCGCGGTTTTCAGAATGGGTTGTGTAAAGGGATCGTCCGCCCGATTGATTGCTGTCGTGATCATGTAAATATTGAGCCCTGCTTTTTTAATGGCCTCAAAGGCCCTGGGCAAGTCATCCGCCACCCGTTCCGGAACCACGTGACCTTCCGGCCGTACGGTGAGATCAATTCCATCAAATCCCATCTCAGCCACGGCATCAGCCATTTCCTGATAGTTCATCCAATGCAGTGTTTTGGAAAAAATACTGATACTGAATGCGCCCGGCCCCGGGGAAGCATATGTCGTTGCGTTAGGATCCTGCGCGGCCGCGCCAAATCCTTTTTTTGTTGATGCTAACATCGCCGCCGAAGCCAGCAATGATTTTGCAATAAAGTTTCTTCGCGAAGTTCTCATATTCTGGTTGTGTCGTCAAACGCCGTCCGGCGCGTTAATGGCGAATTTAAATATAGCGAATCATCGGCGATCATTGACCTGTTGAACAAATAAGCGCCTGGCAATATTGTGGTTAGCGTTTTCGTCAGGAGTTAAAGCTACAGGTGGATTTTCGTTGTCCTTTGCCACACCTGTCGCTGGTTAATTTCGCAGTTTACCAAAACCCGGTTTCAATACAGTGACACTTTTTGTCACGGGTCAAAATTCTTTAACAACAATCTCGGAAATTACCTTTATAATTGTACATAGATTTTTTTAAATGGATAAAACACATTCTGTTTCCGGCGCTGTAGATTTCTCAGAAGAAAATATTATCGAACTGATCCGCAAGCTGCGAAATGATCTTATCAAAGATTTTTTAGACGAACGTTACCTCAAAAATTATTTTGAAGAACATTTCAAAGTGAAGGACTTGCCGGCGGTAAAGATTGAGTTCATCAAGAAGGATTTGAAAGAACTGCTGATCTCGCCGGTGGACATGACGCACTACGCCGACCTGATCGACCAGATCAAGGAATCCGGTTCCGCTTCGCTGACGGACGGCAACGAGGAGTTGTTTTACAAAGACCTCGGGAAAATTCTCCGAAAGTATAATTACTGATCGGGAGGGTTAACCTGATGTGCGTCAGTGATTCACCAGTCCAAGCGCCGCATCGTTATACCGTTCTCCGACGTTGGGATACTGCGATAGCAGGCCATCGATGGACGCGAGGTCTTTTTCGGATAAAGTTATGTCGACGGACCCTGCGTTTTCTTCAAGGTACTTCCGTTTCTTCGTGCCGGGTATTGGAATGATATCTTCACCCTGTGCCAGTACCCAGGCCAGGGCCAGTTGCGCAGGCGTACAATTTTTACCTCTAGCATAATCTGCAAACGCGGCGGTCAGTTTCACATTGTTATCCCAATGTTCAGCACTCAGACGCGGGATGGTTCTTCGGTAATCGTTGTCGGCAAGCTTGTCTTTTTCAAGGGTATTCGTGACAAGGCCGCGCGCCAGGGGACTGAACGGAACAAGCGTTATTCCCAAAGCGTGGCAGGCAGGGATAATCTCCTTTTCAAGGGTTCTCGTCAGCAGCGAGTATTCGCTCTGCAGCGCCGCGATCGGGTGCACGGCACACGCCTTTCGCAATGATGCAGCCGACGCCTCAGACAAGCCGAGATATTTAACCTTGCCCTGCTTCACCAGCTCAGCCATCGCGCCAACCATTTCTTCCACAGGAACATTGGGATCTATCCGATGAGCGTAGTACAGGTCAATGACATCGACTTTGAGCCGTTTCAGGCTCCCTTCAACAGCCGTGCGCATGTAGGCAGGCGATCCGTCAAAATAATTGGTTTTGTCATCCCGCCAGCGGAAGCCGAATTTGGTGGCGATAAATACTTTGTAGCGGTTGGAAGACAACACCCTCGAAACCAGTTCTTCGTTGGTGAACGGTCCATACATATCGGCCGTGTCCCAGAAATTTATTCCAAGATCCAGTGCACGGTGTAATGTAGCGATGGATTCTTCATCGTTCCTTTCTCCATAAGCATAAGTCATGCCCATGCACCCGAGTCCTATCGCGGAAAGTTTTTCGTCGGTCTTAGCTAGTTTTCTATACTTCATAACAATGTGTTGATGTGTTGATGTGTTGACGTGTTGATGTGTTGATGTGTTGACGTGTTGATGTGTTGATGTGTGGGTCTAGTGACAAATATCTTCGGCGGATTTTGAATATTTTTAAGTGATGTGTGCGGGTGTTCCAGTGTTCGGGTGTTCGAGTCGAATGCAGCACGTCCACCATCCAGCCCTCACAATCAACGTAAAATTTGTCTTTTTGCTCCCGAATTGCATTATTTTTTTGTTAACGGCGAACTTTTGATGTTGCTTTTAACGTATTACGTCAATCACCGAACATTATTTCGTCAACTAACCCTTTTACTATGAACCTGGTGGCTACTGATATTCCCGTCTTCAACATGATTGCGTGTTCGGGTGGAACGGATTTCGCGATCAGGACGATCACATTGGATGAGAATCTGTCGATGTTGTCAGTTCCTCACCGCCACGAAGGGTACAGCATTTCGCTTTTGCTGAGCGGAACGGTGACCAAATACATTGACTTTCAAAAATATACCGTTCAGGCTCCCGCTATCTTTTCGATCGGGCCCGAGCAGGTTCACCAATTCGTCAGTGCACACGATGCCGAAATGATCTGCATCTCCTTTACCAAAGAGTTTGTTGTTACCGAAATGCAGGGATGGATCGCGTGCTGGGAATGCATGTTCAGCCACGTCGTCATGGATATCGATCGGGAAAGCCTTCGTGAGCTTCAGGTTTATGCTGATCTTATGCAAAAAGAGTTCGCGGCTGACAAGGCAAAAAAAGACGCTATTATCCGGAACATCCTGAATGCCTTTATTATATGCCTTGCCCGCCTTCAGGGAACCAACGTGGAGGTTATGCACATGGATTCGACTCAAAACAAACTTGTGCGCCAGTT
Organism: Ohtaekwangia sp.; assembly: GCA_035628815.1. Classification (GTDB taxonomy): domain Bacteria; phylum Bacteroidota; class Bacteroidia; order Cytophagales; family Cyclobacteriaceae; genus Ohtaekwangia. The sequence continues at coordinate 4,733 of DASPJC010000194.1, forward strand.
CAAGCACTACGTCGACAATCACTTCCGCGAAAAATCAACGGTGACGGAATACGCCGAAATGCTCTATATCACACCGGGCCATCTGAATGAAGTGATCAAAACAACCGTTGGAAAAACCGCCAAACAGGTTATTGATGAAAAGCGATTGACGGAAGCCAAACGTTTGTTATTCTGGGGCGATTACTCCGTCAAGGAGATTGCCTGGAAACTCAACTTCGACGACGATGCATACTTCAATCGCTTTTTTAAAAAGCACACCGGCCACACGCCCTTCCTGTTTCAACGCGTCATCCGCGAAAAGTACAATTAATGCCATGATAAGGTAAATGCATGATCGTTTTATTGTGGATAGCTTTGCTTCATGATCTTTAATAAAAATGAAAATGAAACAATGGTCCAGCCGGTAAAACTTTTTCATGACATTTCTCGTGTTAAGCACATCATGAAAATTCCGGTCGACTTCTGTTGTTGTTGCTGATCACCGAAGCACGATGATGTGCCGACCGGTCTTTCCGAATCAGTGCGGCCTGCCAGTTCCTTTTCTCCAAGTATCATGGTAATGCGCTTCTGATTTCAATTTCAGATACATGCTGAATGGCATAATGTGTAACCTTTTTGATTTAACCCTATGAAACAGACTAAGAAAAATTTAATCCATACCATCGCGATGCTGGGCGGCATCGGACTGATGACCATCACCTATAGCTGCACCACCTCGTCGGGAAGTACGGAGATCAGACCACAACTGCCTTCTTTGCCGGTAATCACTGTCTCCCATATGGCGACAACTACTTACAACGACTACCCGGCAACACTTGAGGGAAAAGTTAATGTTGAGATCCGCCCTCAGGTTGATGGCTACCTGGAACAGATCTACGTCGATGAAGGCGCGTTCGTAAAAGCAGGGCAGTTGCTTTTCCGGATCAATGACCGGCCTTACCGCGAACAACTGGCAAATGCGAACGCGTCGCTCAACGCCGCACTGGCCAACCAGGAAAAGGCGCAACTGGAAGTCGACAAACTTGCGCCGCTGGTAAAAAACAATGTCGTCTCCGATATACAGTTGAAAACAGCACAGGCAGGTCTGCAGACAGCCAGGGCAAACGTATCACAGGCCCGTGCGATGGTGAGCAATGCAGAAATCAATGCCGGATACGCATTGATCAAAGCGCCGGTCAACGGCTACATCGGGCGGATACCGCATAAGATCGGAAGCCTTGTAGGCCGCGGTGAGTCTTTGCCGCTGACGGTGTTGTCGGATGTGAACGAAGTTTACGCATATTTTTCAATGAGTGAAGTTGACTTCCTGCATTTCAAGGAGCAGGTGCCCGGTAATACACTGGAAGACAAAATCAAGAATCTGCCGCCGGTGGACCTTATACTTCCGGATGGCGCGCTATACCCGGCAAAAGGAAAGATCGTCACGATCGAAGGACAGTTTGATAAAACGATGGGCACGATCACATTCCGGGCAACGTTTCCGAACAACGCCGGGCTGTTGCGTTCCGGAAATTCCGGGCGGGTTCGTATTCCGCGGAATCATAACAATGTTCTTGTCGTGCCGCAGCAATCGACTTTCGAGCTGCAGGATAAAGTACTCGTCTTCGTCGTAGCAGATAGTAACAAGGTTGTCAGCCGGCCCATTTCGGTGAGTGGAAAGAATGACAATTACTACTTCGTTGGCAAAGGCCTTGAGCTGGGTGAGAAGATCATCTATACCGGCCTGAGCCGGCTGCGTGATGGCATGGAGATCCATCCGGACATGGTATCGCTGGACAGTCTGTACAAGGTAAAACCTATCTGACGCACGCAGCAGGCCGCATACAAAAATTGAGTCTAATTGAAATTTTGACGGGCGTAGCCTGTTGACAAAATCCTATTTTCTATGTTAAAAGTATTCATTGAAAGGCCGGTACTGGCTACCGTGATCTCGATTATATTGGTGTTGCTGGGATTGCTTTCGCTTTCGAACCTCCCGGTAACGCAATTTCCGGATATCGCGCCGCCCAGCATCCAGGTACAGGCGGTCTATCCCGGTGCGAATGCAGAAGTCGTCGCACGGTCCGTGGCAACGCCCATCGAAGAAGCTGTGAACGGCGTGGAGAACATGTCGTACATGACGTCGACCTCCAATAATGACGGGTCGATGGTATTAACGGTTTACTTTGAGTTAGGAACCGATCCCGATCTTGCCGCGGTAAATGTTCAGAACCGTGTGTCGAAAGCGGTGAGCCTGTTGCCTGCTGAAGTCGTACAGGCCGGGATTTCCACTCAGAAGCAGCAGAACAGTATGATCATGGTTGTGAACCTCGTCGGAGAAAACGAACTCTACGATGAAACGTTCCTGCAGAACTATGCCAAGATCAATATCATACCGGAGATGCAGCGCGTGAATGGCGTAGGTCAGGCCATGGTGTTCGGTTCCAAGGATTATTCGATGCGTATCTGGCTTAAACCCGACCGGCTTGCGGCGTACGGCCTCTCCGTTCAGGAGGTCATGGACGCCGTTCGCGAACAAAATATTGAGGCTGCTCCAGGCCGATTCGGCGAGAACAGCAAGTCATCGTTCGAGTATGTCATCAAGTACAAAGGTAAACTCAGCGGTAATGAGCAGTATGAAGATATCATCCTCAAGGCAAACGCTGACGGGTCTGTTCTCCGCCTGCGCGATGTGGCGCGGGTGGAACTGGGTTCCTTTACCTACAATCAGAATACCACGGTTAACGGTAAACAGGGTATCGGTATTGCCATCTTCCAAACGGCCGGTTCCAATGCAAATGATATCCAAGTGGAGATCAATGCGCTGATGGAAAAGGCCAAAAAGGATTTCCCGACAGGCGTATCCGCTTTCAACATCTATAGCACGAAGGAATATCTCGACGAATCAATTAACCAGGTGACGACGACATTGATCGAAGCATTTATTCTTGTATTCCTGGTGGTATACATTTTCCTCCAGGATTTCCGGTCGACGTTAATCCCCGCGATTGCCGTGCCCGTGGCCATTATTGGTACGTTCTTCTTTATGCAGGTCTTTGGTTTTACCATCAACCTGTTGACGTTGTTTGCACTGGTACTGGCGATCGGGATCGTCGTGGATGACGCTATTGTGGTGGTTGAAGCAGTACATGCAAAACTTGAAAAGACCAAAATGCATCCCAAGAACGCGACGGTACAATCGATGCGCGAAATTTCCGGGGCTATCATTTCAATTACGCTTGTGATGTCTGCCGTATTCATCCCGGTGGGTTTTATGCAGGGACCGGCCGGTGTGTTTTATCGTCAATTCGCTTTTACCCTGGCCATTGCCATTATCATATCAGCCATAAACGCCCTTACCCTAAGTCCCGCGTTGTGCGCCCTGTTCCTGAAACGCCACCAGGATCATGCTGAAGAGAACGGCGAAAAGTTAAGCTGGAATAAAAGGTTCTTCCAATCCTTTAACGCCGGTTTTTCGGCCATGACAGACAAATATGTCTCCAGTCTGCAGTTTCTGGTAAAGAACAAATGGGTGGCCATTGGCGGGTTGACCGTGATCACCCTGGCAAGTGTATGGATGCTGCGGACAACGCCTACAGGTTTTATCCCCAATGAAGACCAAAGCTTTTTTGTGTACTCCATCACACTTCCGCCCGGCTCGTCACTCGACCGGACACGGGATGTCGTAGACAAGGTTGAGCACATGATGAAGGAACTCGAGGCGACAAACCATTACCTGAGTGTTTCAGGTTTGAACATCATTACGTCGTCCATCAGTTCGAACTATGCTGTGGGGTTTGTGAAAATGAAACCCTACGAAGAGCGCGGCAGTGTTAAGGATATCAATGCGGTAATGAATCTCGTGAACCAAAAATTGTCCACCATCCAGGAAGCGAACATTTTCACGTTCACGATGCCTACCGTTCCGGGCTTCAGCAACATCTCGGGTTTCGAGGTGATCCTGCAGGACCGCACAGGCGGGTCGTTGCACACGCTGAACGAAACGTCGCAGGGACTGATCGGTGAACTGATGAAGCGCCCTGAAATCGCTTTTGCGTTTACAACGTTCAACACGGCCAATCCGCAATACATGCTCAATGTGGACGAGAAAAAGGCAAAACAGATGGGCATATCGGTAAGCGACGCCATGGAGACCTTGCAGGTATATTATGGCAGCACTTTCGCGTCCGATTTTAACCGCTTCGGAAAATTTTATCGCGTAATCATGCAGGCGGAAGCCAGTTTCAGGAGCGATCCCAATACACTCAAAGGCATGTTCGTAAAAAATTCGTTTGGTGAAATGGTGCCGTTGAGTTCGATCGTTACCCTGGAAAGGGTGTATGGTCCCGAAACCGTCACGCGGAACAATCTTTTTAATGCCGTTACGATCAACGGGGTTCCCAAACCCGGCTACAGCTCCGGCGATGCCATTAAAGCGGTGGAAGAAGTGATGGGGAGCTACCTGCCCCGGGGTTTCAGTTATGAATGGGCCGGCATGACCAAGGAAGAGATCGCTTCTGGCGGACAGGCCGGGTTCATTTTTATGCTGTGTCTTGTATTTGTGTACTTCCTGCTTGCAGCGCAATATGAAAGCTATATACTCCCCCTGGCCGTCATTCTTTCCATACCGCTTGGGATATTCGGTGTCTTTGTCTTTATCAATTTATTTGGCATCGATAATAACATTTACGTCCAGGTCGGGTTGATCATGCTGATCGGCTTGCTTGCAAAAAATGCGATCCTTATCGTGGAGTATGCGGTGCAACGACGAAGGGCGGGAATGGACCTTGTCGCGTCTGCGCTCGAGGCATCGAAGTTGCGATTGCGACCCATCCTGATGACGTCATTCGCTTTCATCGTCGGCATTCTCCCTTTGATGCGTGCGACGGGTGCTTCTGCGCTGGGTAACCGTTCAATCAGTACGGGCGCCGCGGGCGGAATGCTTACCGGCGTATTGCTGGGCGTGTTTGTCGTCCCTGTTTTGTTTGTCGTGTTTCAATATCTGCAGGAACGGATCCGCAAGCCGGAAAAAATAGAAGATGCCGACGAGTCTCCTGAAGCGAATTTATCCTATTAACAATTCAATGTATGTTTATTCACAAGTTCTTATATAGAATACTTCCGTTTGCACTGTCAGTGATTTTTCTCGTCGGATGCTCTGCCGGGAAAAATTATAAACGTCCTGCAATTGACTTGCCCGGGCAGTATGCAGGCGGTTCGCAGGACAGCAGTATCGCTGCGCAGTCCTGGAAAGAATACTTCAGGGACACAACGCTCCTGACACTGATCAATACCGCCGTTGCCCGCAACTTTGATCTTCAGCTCGCCATCAAAAGGCTGGAAGCGTCCCGGTCTTACGCGCGACAAGCTAAAGCTGCATGGCTTCCGGCTTTAAGTGCGCAGGGTGTCGTGTCGACCAGCAACCCTTCAGAAAACAGTCTCAATGGGATCAGCCTGGAAAATTTTCTGGAAACCAATCACCTCGAGGACTACACCTTGAGCACGACCCTTTCCTGGGAGTTGGACGTGTGGGGGAAGATCCGGAGAAGGAAGGAAGCCGCACTGGCCGAATATTTACAAACTTATGAAGCAACGCATGCCGTCCAGACAAGTGTTGTGGCCGAAGTTGCCAACGGTTATTACAACCTCCTTATGATGGATGAACAGCTGCGCATCACCCGGCAGAATATTGCCTTAAGCGATAGCATCGTTCAGATGATCCGCCTTCAGAAGGATGCCGGTGATGTAACCGAACTGGCCGTACAACAGGCTGTGTCACAATTACAGAATGCACAGTTGCTGGAGCCACAGCTTGAACAGGCCGTGGTGCTCCAGGAGAATGCGCTGCGACTGCTTACAGGTGACTGGCCTGGCACCTTAAGCCGATCAGATCTTGATAACATTATTACCACCGATTCGCTTTCCGCAGGCGTGCCTGCCGACCTGCTCCGGTTTCGCCCGGACGTAAGGGCGCAGGAAATGGCGCTCGTTGCTGCAAATGCCAGGGTCGGTGCTGCCAAGGCAGACCTTTATCCCGCGCTGACCCTCACAGCAACGGGCGGGTTGAATGCTTTTGAGCCGGATAAATGGTTCAACGTGCCGGGTTCGCTCTTTATGACCGCGGCCGGTGGTATTACACAGCCGATCTTCCAGCGACGTTACTATAAAACGCAGCTTGACGTAGCGCGTGCAGAACGCGACCAGCGCGAGATTGAGTTCCGCCGTTCCGTTATGCAGGGCGCCCATGAAGTGACAAATGCATTGGTCAAGCTGGACAAATTGAAATCGCAACAACGGATCGCCGGCGAACGCTCCGGGACGCTGGATCAGGCTGTTCGGAATGCGCAGTTGCTTTTCCGGAGCGGCATGGCAAACTACCTGGAAATTATCAGTGCACAAACCCGTGCATTACAGGCGGAACTGGAGCAGGCTGCCATTACAAGGCAGCAGCTGAGTGCCCGCGTGGAATTGTATCAATCGCTGGGAGGCGGCTGGCGATAGAACAAATTTACTTGCGATTACGTTGCTGATCATACGCATGATCAGGAAAAATGAAGCCTGTTCATTATGACAGGCTTCATGCTTTGTGACCCAGGCGTATCGATCTGTGATTCCATAACCACAAACATATCATGCTCAGATCCATCAACCCCTTTGATCAGTCCCTGCTGGAGGAGTTTCCGTTCATGGACACCGCCACGCTGGACGCCAAACTTTCCAGGGCGGAACTCGCCTTTAAAACCTGGAAGCGATCTTCTTTTGCGCAACGACGGGAAATGATGCTTCGTGTAAGCGCGCTGCTTCGCAAAAATAAGGATGCCTACGCCCGCCACATGACGTTGGAAATGGGCAAGGTTACGCGCGAGGCGCTGGGTGAAATTGAAAAGACAGCACTCGCTTGTGAATATTTTGCAAACCATGCTGAGGGATTCCTGACCGCGCAATCCATTAAAACAGAGGCCGCGAAGAGCTATGTCATGTATCAGCCAACGGGGGCGATACTGGCTATCATGCCGTGGAACTTTCCTTTTTGGCAGGTATTTCGTTTTGCCCTGCCGGCGCTGATGGCGGGAAATGTCGGACTGCTGAAACACGCCCCGAATGTTACGCGTTGTTCCCTGATCATCGAGGAAATCTTTAAAGAAGCGGGTTTCCCGGAAGGTGTTTTTCAATCGCTGACAATCGATGTGAACGAGGTGCCGCGAATCCTCGCATCGCCATTCGTACAAGGGGTGGCACTGACGGGCAGCGAGCATGCCGGATCTCAGGTGGGCGCTTTGGCCGGCAAAAATATCAAGCACGCTGTACTTGAGCTGGGAGGAAGCGATCCGTTTATTGTGCTGGACGATGCTGACCTTGATAAAGCGGTTCCTGTCGCGGTCCAGTCGCGGATGCAAAACGCCGGGCAATCCTGTATTGCTGCAAAACGTTTTATTGTCATGAAGTCGATCAAGAACGATTTCATGGCGCGCTTTGAACAAGGCATACGCGCGCTCAGGCAGGGAAATCCTTTTGACGCGGATGTTACTACCGGTCCGATGGCACGGCTTGATCTTGCTGAAAAAATTGAACAACAGGTCAGCGCCTCGGTAAAAGCAGGCGCTCAACTGATCACGGGTGGTGCACGTTCGGGTTGTAATTACATTCCGGCACTGCTCGATGGTGTAGCGCCCGGCATGCCAGCCTTTGATGAAGAAATGTTCGGACCCGTGGCTGGTGTTATCGAAGTATCGTCGGAAGAGGATGCTATCATCATGGCCAACAACAGTCGTTATGGACTGGGCGCTTCAGTATGGACGCGTGACCTGGACAAAGGCGAAATGTTCGCCCGCGAGATCGAATCCGGTTCGGTTGTTGTCAACGCGCTCATGCGTTCGGATTCCCGCCTGCCTTTCGGCGGTATAAAAAAATCCGGCTATGGACGCGAACTGGCAGAAGCCGGCATGAAAGAGTTTGTGAATGTTAAAACCGTCGTGGTCAACACCTGAGAATTTTTTATGAGGGCGATAGGGGAAACGGCAGGATGAATTGTCCTGGATTATATAAACCAATCATATGATCCGATCTGTCCAACGTTTCCTGCCGGTGCTGATGACCGCAATCGCTTTTGTTTCCTGTGAAGTCGAAGATCCCGGTCCTTTGCAGGATGATAGAAAAGAATTCACCGTGATCGATTTTGACCGCCTCGAGATGGGAAGCGCCCTGCACATTGAAGTTGTCCAGGGGAATACCTTTCGCGTTATGGCACGGGGCGACCGGCGCAATATCAACGACCTTGAAGTTTTTAAGCAAGGCACGACACTGGTTGTCAGGTTCGACGAAAATACCGGCAGACGGCACGACACCTTTGTAACGATCACCATGCCTGAGCTTGTGGCGGCGAATTTTTCCGGTGCCAGTGTTTCAACAGTGGAGGGGTTTGAAAGCGACGGTGCTTTAACACTATACCTGTCAGGGGCTTCCGTTGCGCAACTCGATGCTGGCTATCGTCAGCTGGAGGTAGTAGTCTCTGGTGCATCCAGCCTTATGTTGCATGGACTCGGCGATGAACTTGATGGGGAGATCAGCGGATCATCGGTATTGTCCGCGTTCGACTATCCCGTTCGGGAAGCAACATTGAACGTGTCGGGGTCGAGCAACGGGAAGGTTACCGTGACAGACGCGTTAAAGGCCACGGCAACCGGGGCAAGTGCAATCTTGTACCGTGGCAATCCATCGGTCGTGGAGCAGGTTTCCGGTGGAAGCTCGGTTATTAAATATTAAGGGTGCTGGAGTCCCCGTAATCCAACGGAGGATTTGGGGGTAATGGGTCAGCCTTCCAGGTTGGACCCATTTCGTCATTTGAAAAGAATGATAGAGCATTTTTTTCTCCGGATGACAACCATTTTTATCTTTATCCGTGAAACTACCTCCAAGTCGTTCCCCGAACGGCTTGCATCGCTTTAGCCTATGATAATCGCATTCTAAATTTACGCCTCTTCCCGAGGTCCGCCGTTATTGACCGCCAGGTCCGTTTGGCGCCTGTGTTTCACAGGAAAGATAATTCTATATATTCAGCCTAAATTTTATGGTATGTCCATCATCACCAAAATAACTTCATTTGTACGTTTATTTAAGCAGGCATTAACAAGCGGCGAAAACCTTGATTATACAAAAGGCAGCATTGACAAGGCGATTTTTCTTTTGTCAGTGCCGATGATCCTCGAGATGTCGATGGAATCGGTATTCGCGGTCGTTGATGCCTATTTTGTCGGCCGCCTCAATGATAACGATGCGGTTGCAACCATCGGGCTAACGGAATCGGTACTCACCTTGATCTATTCCATTGCCATGGGATTCAGCATGGGCGCAACGGCCATGATTGCGAGGCGGGTAGGAGAGAAGGATATCAAATCTGCGGAAGTCGCGGCGGTACAGACGTTATATATCGGCCTCGCGCTTTCGACCGTTATTTTTTTCGTAGGCGTTTTTTTGTCTGACGATATCCTGCGATTGATGGGCGGAAGCGAAGACCTGATCCGTAAGAATATCGGCTACACACAGTACATGCTGGGTGGCAACATTACCATCATGATGCTGTTTTTGATCAACGGTATTTTTCGCGGCGCGGGGGATGCATCCATCGCCATGCGATCCCTGATTCTGTCCAATGGGATCAATATTGTGCTGGATCCCCTCTTCATCTTTGGATGGGGACCGGTTCCCGCGATGGGTGTCGAAGGCGCTGCCATCGCCACGGTGATCGGCCGTGGATCCGGTGTGGTTTATCAGCTATACCACCTTGTGTATGGTAAAGGAATTTTAAAAATTCAGGTGAGTAATCTTGCGGTCCGCTGGGATGTGATCAAACGATTGGTGAGCGTATCGATGGGCGGCATCGGCCAATTCCTGATCGCTTCTGCCAGTTGGATCTTTCTTTACCGGATCATCTCGCATTTCGGAAGTGCAGCCATGGCGGGCTATACCTTTGCCATCCGGGTTATCATCTTTGCTATCCTTCCGGCATGGGGCATGGCGAACGCTGCCGCGACGCTGGTCGGACAAAACCTGGGTGCAGGGCAGCCCGATCGCGCGGAGAAGTCAGTGTGGAGAGCTGCATTTTTTAACATGATTTTTTTGGCGATCATCACTTTCCTTTTCCTCATGTTTGCGCGACCGATCCTGAACCTCTTCTCCGATGATCCGGAGGTCATCCGCAACGGCGTGAAATGTTTACAGATCGTGAGTATCGGTTATGTATTCTACGCCTACGGAATGGTAGTGACGCAGGCTTTCAATGGGGCGGGTGATACCCGTACACCGACGCTGATCAATTTTTTCGGTTTCTGGTTGTTCCAGATTCCTTTCGCCTATTCGCTGGCGATTCTTTTGGAATTGGGGTCCCCGGGTGTATTCATCGCGATTGCCGTGGCGGAATCGTCGATAGCACTCGCCGGTATCTGGATCTTCCGCAGAGGCAAGTGGAAAATGGTGAAGATTTAAGATTAAATCTACGCGGATTTTTGACATTGCCCACGGTTAAAGCCGTGGGCAATGTTTAGCGTGTCGTCAAGGCCTCTTGCTAAACGCAGCTTTAAAAGCTCTGCTCAGTTCTTCGCCGGCCTTTTTCAGGCTTTCTTCCACTTCTCTCCAGCGCTCGTTGCTTTCTGCTTCTTTTTTGAGCTTCTCCGCCGATACCTTTAACTCTTCGAACTTCTGCTGAAACTCCTTTTGAAGATTCGCTGTCGCTTCGTCAAGTTCACCCATAAAATTGTCGACTTTCTTTCCGAAGTTTCTAAAGGCTTTCTCGGATTTTCCTTCCTGGTCTTCTGTCATGTGTTCGCGCAATTAGTTGATTCTTAAATTAAGCCGGCAGGCGCACAAATGCAACGTTTCAGAACTGATTTTGAGTCGGGCAGACAACGGCTGTTTCCCATCAGCCGCGGTGTTAAGAAATTGCAACGTCTGCAGACCCAAACACAGCGGGGATGGCCGAATTGACGTCAATACCGTTCGTCGTGAGATAAATTGTCAAACCGCAGCATGATTGACCGAATTTTATATTTTTACGACATAAACATGTTTTCCTTGAAACCACGTGTCGTCATGATCTTGCTGTTTGCCGGGACACTACTTTTTGGAGCAGGCTGTTCTCCGCATGCACACAAGCATAAAAAGCTCAAGCCCGGGAAACCCATTCCATGCCCGCAAAAAGATTGCTGATGAATTTGAAAAAAATTGTCATAGCGCTCGACGGCTATTCTGCCTGCGGGAAAAGCACGACAGCGAAACAGGTCGCTGCGATTCTGGGGTACCGCTATATTGACTCCGGGGCGATGTACCGTGCCGTCACCATGCACTTTCTCGACAGCCACGTGTCCCTGACAAATCCCCGGGAAATAGCCCGGGCGCTTCAAAATTTGCATATATCGTTCAAGGTAAACTCGAAGAACAAGTCGGAAACGTATCTCAACGGGCTAAACGTCGAACGCGAAATCCGTTCCATGCGCGTTTCGGAAATGGTAAGCCAGGTGAGTACCATCAAAGAAGTAAGACTGGCGTTGGTGGAACAGCAGCGGAAAATGGGACGCGAAAAGGGTGTTGTGATGGACGGCCGTGACATTGGGACGGTTGTCTTTCCGCAGGCCGAACTGAAACTATTTATGACGGCGGATCTCCTCGTTCGCGCTTTCCGCCGCCAGAAGGAATTACTCGAAAGAGACCAGTTGGTTGACCTGGATGAAGTCATTGACAATATCATCCAGCGTGACAAGATCGATACCTCGCGGGCGGAAAGCCCTTTACGCCAGGCAGCGGACGCCATTAAAATTGACACGACGAACATCTCTATCGACGAACAGGTTGATGAAGTTATCCGCATGGCCGTGTCGGTCGCCGTTTCGCTTTCGGTAAAATGACATACCGTCCGGGGGGGTGTGCTACATTTTTTTGACCCCTTCCACGTAAGGCCCGGCTGATTCTGTAACTTGCAGTGTGAACAATAGTACCTTTCGTCGGTTTGTCCGGTATTTTTTCAGTGGAACGCTCTTTATCGTTCCGCTGGTCGCCACAGCCTACTTTATCTATATATCGTTCAGCTGGCTTGACAATCTGCTGGACCTCCCGTATCCCGGCCTCGGGTTTGCGATCATATTATTCGCCATCACCGGGTTTGGCTACCTGACCACCAATTTCGCGTTCAAAACGGCTACCGACTGGTTTGATCACGGCATGAACAAGATCCCCCTGGTGAAGCTCATCTACTCCGCTGTAAAAGATCTGCTGGATGCGTTTGTAGGAAACAAAAAGAAATTCAACAAGCCCGTGCTGGTCCGCATCAACAAGGATAACAGTCTGTACCAGATCGGATTCATCACCCAGTCCGACCTGACCGACATCGGGATTGACGATATGGTGGTTGTTTACTTTCCCCACTCGTATGCGTTCTCCGGGTTCCACTACTTTGTTCCGAAAGAGAATATCAAGCCGTTGAATATTTCCGGCCCCACGGCCATGAAGTTCATCGTGTCAGGCGGTGTAAGTGGTTTGAAGGAATAGTTAATTGATTACGCCCGATCCGATCAACTCTTCCCCGTCATACCATGCCGCGAACTGGCCGGGCGTAATACTCTTCACAGGCTTTTCGAAGATAATATACAGGCCGTTTTCTTTCTGTACGAGCGTACAAGGCTCGAGTTTCTGTCGATAACGTATCCGCGCCTGGTATGATCGCGTTTCTTCAGGCTTCAGGGCAACGTCGGCCCGGACCCAATGAACGTCTGCATCCGGGATGAATAATCCTTTTCTATAGAGACCGGGATGGTCTTCACCCATGCCCGTGTAGATGATATTTTTTTCCGTGTCCGTTCCGATAACAAATAAAGGCTTCGGATACCCGCCGAGGTTCAACCCCTTTCGTTGTCCGATGGTATAGTAATGCGCGCCGTTGTGTTCACCCACTTCCTTTCCCAGCGAAGGTTCCAGCGTATAGGAACGCGTTGCCGCCGCGACGTCATCGGTGGCGATACCATTCGCAAAAGCCGGTGAATCAGCCGGTACTTCAATCACTTTGCCTTTCCGGGGTTGAAGACGTTGCTGTAAAAAATCCGGCAGATGAACCTTGCCGACAAAGCACAAACCCTGCGAATCTTTTTTATCCGCGGTAACAAGGCCAATCTTTTTCGCGATCGCGCGTACCTCCGGTTTTAACAACTCCCCGACGGGAAAAAGCGACCTGGACAACTGCCCCTGCGTTAACTGGCAAAGGAAATAACTTTGATCTTTGTTGGGATCTTTTCCGCCCAGGAGACGGTAAATTGTTTTTCCGTCCTGCTGGACTTCGCCTTTGCGCGCATAATGACCCGTGGCAACAAAGTCGGCGCCCAGTTTTAGGGCGGCGTTTAAAAAAATATCAAACTTGATTTCCCGGTTGCAAAGCACGTCGGGGTTGGGCGTGCGGCCGCGTTGGTATTCGCCAAACATATAGTCTACGATCCTCGACTTGTAATCGGCGCTCAGGTCGATGGCCTGAAAAGGTATGCCCAGATGCTGTGCCACGATCATGGCATCGTTGCTGTCGTCCAGCCAGGGACATTCATTGCTGATGGTTACACTGTCATCGTGCCAGTTCTTCATGAACATTCCGATCACTTCATACCCCTGCTGCTGCAGGAGGTATGCTGCTACACTGGAATCCACTCCGCCTGAAAGACCTACAACAACACGCTTCATTTTGGCAACTGCATATTAATTGATTTGCATGACCGTTATTTTGACCGCCCCGCATTCCCAGAAGCCGGATTCTCGCTCAAAAGTTCATTCACTGTCTCGTTAAAGTGCTGAACAAACTGTTCGTAGTAAATTCCGGTTCCCGGCCCTGAAAATCCCGTATGGATCTCTTTCACCTTTCCGTCTTTCCCGATAAAGATAGTGGTGGGAAAAGCCATCACAGCATTCAGCATGGGCAGGGTTTGGGAGGCTTTCTCTTTGTCATTGGTGCCCGCTATCACAAAGTCATAACCGACGTCAAGTTTATCGATCATCTTTTTCACCCGCGTGCTGGCATAGTTAAAGTCGTCCTTCCGCTCATACGCCAGGCCAATGATGGCTACACCGCGTTCTTTATTCGTTTCATACCACGGCGCAAGGAATCTGGTCTCATCCATACAATTCGGACACCATGTACCAAAAAGCTGAAGGATTACAACCTTGTTTTTGTAAGCGTCGTCATCAAGACTTATTTTTTTTCCCTTCACATCGGGGAAGGTGAACGCGATCCTGTCGTACCCGGGTTTGAGATAAGTAAGCGTTGCTGCATCCGGGAGCGTGGCGTTTTCATTTTTCACACCGATCCACATTTCCTGCCACGTCTTACCCGAGAGGTATTCCCCTTCGAGCGTGCCATCATTGCGTTTCGTGGCGGTGAACAGGTAGGCATGGTTGCCGTCAAAAGTGCTCAGCTTAAGCGTGTCATCGACAACATTTCCCTGCAAGTAACGGTAATCGCCGGTGGGTGTCAGAAAGGTTCCCGTGACGCTGTCGCCAGACTGGGTGAAAAGCGCTACCGCGGGGGTTGTATCGTTTTCATGAAGGAAAGTTACTGCGTATTTCCCACCGAAGTCTGGCACTGCCTTGCCGCCCGCAACAGGTTCAAACCGGAATGTTTCACCGTGTACGGCCCGAAAGGGAAGTTTGTAATCCTGCTCGTAATTTTTGATGAACAGGCCTTCCAGTTTGTTTCCGTCGATCTTCGCCCGAATGTTTGCATCAAAGATGTGCAGGCCGATATCGACCGAATCGTTGTGTACCGATACCTCGTCCAGCAAGAGGCGCTCCGATGCGTTGATAATATAGGCGTCATATCCGCCACCGGAGTCCGTGACGATTTCAAGACCGAAAGGCAGGTCATGTCCCTGGATGACGATCACGCCACGCCAGGTCCCTGTTTTCAGGCCGGACTTCATTTCTTTTTCCGGTGAACAGCCTGCCACCACGATCATGCAAACGATACAAAAGGCACCAATTTTCATTCTCAGCGATTATTTATCGACAGCAAAACGCAAAAATGCGAGAAATGATTTACAATTGACGAAGAAGTGAGATTTTTGATTCAAACACAGATTCGTGGAATTATTTAAAGATTTCCAGGTTCTCG
>DASPJC010000195.1:0-7711 GCA_035628815.1 Ohtaekwangia sp.
AGAACATATCACGCAGGTACGGAGTAATTACCACAACCGCCTGCGGCAAACGCTGTCGCTTACCGACGAACAGTCTGCGCGCATGCAGGAAGCTGACAGGAAATTCATGGAAAAGCTGAAGAGCCTCCGAAAGGGGACTGACGGAACTTCCAAACCGGACAGGGCAACCATGCGCAAGCTCCGGACCGAGCATGAAGCGGCTGTCAAGTCGATTCTGACAACGGAACAATTTGATAAATGGATTCTCCTGCGCGAGGAAATGAAAAACAAGCGGAAACAACGGAGAGGGTAGTGGATTGATGCCTGCGGATAAACACGCGCTGACTTAGCGCGTGTTTCTTTTTCCGGCCGCCCGCTTCTCGCGCACTGAAATCTACTGGCATTTCCCCTGAACCGACAGGTATTTTCATGATGAAATGCATAAAAACTTACCCCTTGAAAATGCCTGCTTTTTTAAAAAGGTAATGCGCAGCAGGCGATTTCTCCCATATCCTGTCATATAGGAATCAACGCGCCTTTGAAAATCTGCGATCAGGTCTCTCATATAACATTGTGAGCACCTGTGTCGCCAAAAGTAAACTTCAAAATGCCGGTGAAGCTGCTAATTTTGAAGGCCCGTTCGCTTTCTTTATATTTATTATGGCCGTGATCACATATGCGCATGTACCACTTGTTGACGTGCCTGCTGACCGGAAAATCCGGAAAAGTAAAATCCGTTGGGCATTATTAACCGCAGTCGTTATGCCGGACTATAGTATAACTGATCAGAACAGGTCGTTGAAATTGATGGTCTATCAAAAAATTTTACCAGTAGCGGTGGAGGGAAAAGCCCGATGATGGACGAACACATTAACAGGATATGCACGAGGATCGCTTTGTATGCAACGGGAACGTATGACACCGCGCCGCACATGGCTGACGACAATGATGCATTTGCATCAGTTCATGCCGCGCTCGACGCACTGGGCGAAAAGCTGGCGATCCGGGAAAAGAAGGTTCGGGAAGATGAAGAAAGGATCAACACGCTGCTGGACATTCTGTCGCGTTACGGCCAAAGCGACTTCTCCGCGCGGGCAACGCTCCAGGGAAATGATGATAAAATCGATAACCTTGCATCTGGCCTGAATTCCCTGGGCGAAAATTTTTTTCTCCAGGTGAGAAAGCAGGAAGATAATGAAGAACAGCTTAGAACTATTTTTTCCAATGCCCCCGATGCGGTCATTGTCATCGATAGTACTGGCAAGATCGTCCGGTGGAATCCTGCCGCGGAAGATAGTCTCGGCTGGAAAGCGACAGACGTTGTCGGCGCAAAAATTCATGATGTATTGATTCCGCACCGCTATCGTGAAAGGCATATCGGCGGGATGAGCCACTTTCTCAAAACCGGTGAAGGTCCCATTATGAACAAGCGCGTCCAGCTTCATGCCATGCGTTCCGACGGCACCGAAATCGATGTTGAGCTGACGGTTTCTTCCGCAAAACTCAACGATGAATATCTCTTTATTGCTTTTTTGCGGGACGTAAGTGCACGAAGGAAGACCGAAGATGAGATCCGGCTGCTGAACGCGACACTTGAGCAACGGGTGACTGAAAGAACCGAAGCGCTTGAGCTAAGCGAGCATAAATACCGGAACCTCTTTGAAAACAATCCTATGCCCTTGTGGGTTTTGGATATGCCATCACTCCGCTTTATGGATGTGAATGAAGCTGCCATCAGGCGCTATGGCTATACCCGGGAAGAATTTCTCTCAATGACGGCGATTGATCTCCGTCCTGAAGACGATAAAATGCGATTTGTGGCGCTGGACCGCAGGCACGAGTTCCATCATTCCGGTATATGGCGGCACATCAAAAAGGATGGTGCGGTCATTTATGCAGAAGTTACTGTGCATCAGATTATGGTGGACGGCCGACCCGCCAGGCTTGTACTTTCCGTTGACGTCACGGAGCGGATAAAAGCGGAAGCGGAGATCGTCCGGATGAATGAAGAACTGGAAACGCGCGTGGCGCGGCGCACTGCTGAACTTGAAATCGCGAATAAAGAGCTTGAGTCCTTCTCTTATTCCGTGTCGCACGATCTGCGGGCACCGCTTCGTGCGATTGACGGCTACTCGCAAATGTTGCTGGACGATCATCAGTCACAACTCGACGCGGAGGCAAACCGGCTGCTGCATAACGTCAAGAAGAACGCTTTGCGGATGGGACAACTGGTGGACGATCTGCTGGAGTTCTCCCGTATGGGAAGACGGCCGCTGAAGATTGCTGTTACCAGTATGGACAGCATCGTCTCGCAGGTACTGGAACAGATCGACCCGGATGATCTCACAAACGTTGTGATTAACGTACATCCCTTGGGCTTCGCTCATGGCGATCCGGCGCTGCTGAAGAATGTTTTTTTTAATCTGATCACCAACAGTATAAAATACTCTTCAACGAAAGATCATCCCGTGGTGGAAATTGGCACCATGAATACGGCGGATGAACAGGTATGGTATGTCCACGATAACGGTGTCGGATTCGATATGGCCTACTACGACAAACTCTTCGGCGTTTTTCACCGCCTGCATTTACAGGACGAATTTGAAGGCACAGGTGTCGGACTTGCGATTGTGCAGCGCATCGTCAAACGGCATGGCGGAAGGGTATGGGCTGAAGGAAAGGTCGATGCGGGGGCGACGTTTTTTTTTACGTTGAATGAAAAATTTACAAACGGATAGTATGGAAATGGAAAACGGTGTTGAGATCCTTTTGGTTGAGGATAGTATGAGTGACGCTGAACTTACGATTCGCGCGCTGAAAAAGAAAAACCTTGCCAATAACCTGATCCATCTGAAGAATGGAGCAGAGGCGCTTGATTTCCTCTTCGCGCAAGGCAGCTATGCGTCACGGGACGTTATAAAGGTTCCGAAAGTTATTCTGCTCGACCTGAAAATGCCGAAGATCAACGGCCTGGAAGTGCTGGCCAGGATCAAGGCCGATGAGCGAACAAAGCTTATTCCGGTTGTTGTGCTGACATCGTCAAAGGAAGATCCGGATGTACAGGAGTGTTACAGGCTTGGCGCGAACAGCTATATTGTGAAGCCCGTTGACTTTAATAATTTTTTTGAAGCCATTTCCCAGTTGGGATTTTATTGGCTTTTGCTGAATCAGCCGCCGGAGAAAGATACTATATAATGGATACGTTGACTACATGAAACGCGAACTGAAAATATTGCTACTGGAGGATTCTCCGGATGATGCCGAACTGGTGCAGCGTGAGCTTAAAAATGCGGGGTTGTTATTCAATCCCATGGTTGTAAAAAAGAAGGTTGAATTTGAAAATGCTTTGTGGTCGTTTCGCCCGGATGTCGTCCTTTCCGATCACTCTCTTCCTCAGTTCAATTCCCTGGAAGCCCTCAAGTTGCACAACGCTTTTCAGCGTGCGTCTAAAGTCGTCGTACCTTTTATCCTGGTGACGGGCGCCGTTTCCGAGGAATTCGCCGTTCAATGTATCAACGCCGGCGCGAACGACTTTATCCTCAAAGACCGTTTGAAGCGCCTGCCCGCCTCCATTGAAAATGCTTTGGAGAAAGCCAGGATTGAAAACGAACGCGTGAAATTTCTGGAGGAAGTCCTGGTCAACCAGGCGATGATGAAAGATGCCGAGCAGCTTGCTCATGTCGGGAGCTGGCAGGCGGACCTGATCACAGGGCATCACCAATGGTCGGACGAGTGCTATCGCATTTATGGATACGAGCCCGGTGAAGTACCGTCAAATTATGAAAAGTTCTTATCCCATGTGCATCCGGAAGACTTGCCAGTGTTCCTCGCGGGCCAGGATGAAGCCATGCGAAGTCGTGATTCATTCGAACTGGAGATCCGCATCATCGATAAAGCCGGCCAGGTAAAACATCTCGAGACGAAGGTCAGGATCACACGTGATCAAAACGGCACGCCCATACATCTGGTCGGTTTTAACCGCGATATTACCGAACGCAAAAACGCCGCGCATCAGTTACAGAAGAGCGAACAGGAGTACAAGTCATTATTCCAGCAGAATCCCGACGGCGTTTATTCACTCGACCTGGACGGAAGATTTACGAATGTGAACGATCGTATTGCCGAGCTTACCGGGCTGAGCAGGGAGGAATTGCTGGCCATGGATTTCCTTCCTTTTTTAGACGAAGAAAATGCACAGGATATTTATGGTCACTTTGTGGAGGCAACCAAAGGTGTTCCGCAGCATTACGAAGCCAGGTTAATCAACCACGTGGGGAAAGAACTTATCCTTGACATAACAAACATGCCGATCGTCGTGGATGGCCGCATCGTAGGTGTCCATGGTGTTGTGAAGGACCTCACGGAGAAGCGACAGCTGGAGATTTTGCTGGACAGGGCAAACCGTGTGGCCAGAATGGGCGGCTGGGAAGTTGACCTGGTAACGGGCCAGGTAAACTGGACGGCGCTGACAAAAGAGATACACGAAGTACCGCCCGATTTTATTCCGGACATTGAAACCGGTATCTCATTCTTTAAGGAAGGTGCGAACCGCGATGCTATTGCGGAAATTGTCAGGCAGGCAAAAAAAAACGGCGTCCCGTGGGATGTTGAACTGCAGATCATCACCGCAAAAAATAATGAACGCTGGGTAAGGGTGATCGGCGCCGCGGAGGTGAAGGACGGCAGGTGTGTGCGCCTGTATGGAAGCTTTCAGGATATTCACGTGCGCAAATCGGCGGAAGAGACTTTGAAAGAGGCATACCATGAAAAAATAGGGATCCTTGAAAGTATCGGCGATGCTTTTTTTGCGGTGAACCGCGAATGGATCGTGACGTACTGGAACAACATAGCGGAGAAAAAACTCGGCGTACCCAAAGAACATATTCTCGGCAAGAACCTCTGGGATGTTTTTGCCGATGCTGTGCCGTTGGCTTTCTATTCCAACTACCACAAGGCGATGAATGAAAACACCGCCATGCAATTCTCAGAGTATTACCCCCGGCTTGATATTTGGTTGCAGGTCAGTGTGTATCCATCCGCCACCGGGTTATCTATTTATTTCCGCGACATTACAGCGCTGGTTCAATATACCCGTGCGATCGAAGAACAGAATATGAAATTGCAGGAGATCGCGCGTGTACAGTCACACGAAGTCAGGGCGCCACTGGCTCGGGTGATGGGACTCGTTGATCTGCTGGCCACGCACAATGACGGCACGCTTGATCAGGCGGAAATATTAAACCTCATCACGCAGTCGGCTAATGAACTTGACGGCCTTATTCGGAAAATTGTCCGGAAGGCGGAGGAAATTCAAATCCCCAAATCAGAAAAATGAGCCTTACCGTAATCATAACAGACGACGACCCGGTTGCCGTGTATATCCAGCGAACACTCCTTCAAAGAAGTAAGATCGGATCGACGCCATTAACATTCCTGAAGGGCCGTGAGACCCTGGCATACTTCGACCTGCATTACAAACGCGGTGAAACGTATCTGATTCTAATGGATATCAACATGCCGGATATCACCGGATGGGAGTTGCTGGATATTCTCAAACAGCGCAATTATGATGGTATCCATGTAGCCGTTGTGAGTTCATCCATCGACAATGCGGACCTGGAGAAAAGTAAAAACTATGACCAGGTAGTCGGTTATTTCGAAAAGCCGATCGATCTGTCAGGCCTCGTAAAAATTAAAGCGATAGAGGGCTTACACAAGTTTTTTGCCAGGTAGCTGACGCGTTAACGCATGGTGTTCGCAAAATCCCGTGGTTGCGTAGCTGCATATTTGGAGACAAGGTTGAGCAGGTCACTCATTTCAAATGGCTTTTCCAGAATGTCTGTCACGCCTGCCGCCCTTGCCTGTTCACTGAAGTTGCGACTGGCGGAGATCATTATAACAGGTGTATTTTGGGTGGCCGGTTGAGCGCGCAGATGCCTGCAAACGTCAATGCCATCGACATCCGGCATACGCTTATCAATAATAAACACATCCGTGGCAGGAAGATTCTTCTCCATCATCGGGTTGCCGCAGTGGGAGAGCAGGACGTCATACCCGGCGTCTTCGAGCATCGTTTTCAGCGAAAATAAAATATCAAGGTCGTCTTCGGCGATATAGATCTTCTTTTTCATCATATGATCCACAACGTCTATTTGGAACTTGCGGACGACCTCGAATGGAATGCCGTTTCTCGTGAGCAATCCCATGATGGTCCTTTCCCAGTCGTAGACCATAAACCGGAAAGATATCCGATCGCGGTCTTGCGCATTTTTTTGCAGCGGTCCTTTTTCCAGGGAATATGCGGACAGCGTGCTATACAGGTTGTTTCTGCTGCGGGCGATATAGATTTCCCAAAGTCTTATCTCAATAGCCTCCTGGGAGGATCGTTTTAAACCGGATGGTGTGTCGTGGCGCATTTCGCTAACTTTTGTGGAATTACCAACCGAAAATAAATATGCCAGCATGCTCTGTGGAAAAAACTAAATCGATTGCACCATCGGCTACTTTAATTTTATCTCGCTGAACGGTATTGGGACTTTTTTACCCAATCCTGCTAGTGCTCTACATACCTGCCGTGGGAAGGTATGGCAAACGTATCGAAGTTTCGCACCAGGAAGTCCAGTCCCTTCGCCAATTCCTCCCCAGCCATGGCCGTCCCGTGGCCCGGTACAATCATCGACGGGTCGAGTTCTTTTATCCTCATTACCGACTCACGCGCGGTAGACCAATCGGTCGTAAAGTATCGGGGTGGTCCGTTGATCTCCTGTTTCTGAATTAAAACTTTGTACAATGAATCCTGGCGGACGGTTATCACGGCGTCTGCCGAGATCAGCAGCCGGTCATGTTCGCGAAAGAAAGCTACCTGTCCAGGCGAGTGTCCCGGCACCGGTATCCAGCGCCATTCCGGTAAATGGGGTACGATGCCATCTTCCGGCAAGGCATGAAGCGCGGGCGAAATGTTTATCGCTTCATGTGGATATACCGATGCGATCTTAGCCAGCAGGCCTCCCTCCGCGGTGGGATCCGGTTCCGGGTAGTCGGCGCTCCCGGTCAGAAACGGAAATTCGAGGGAATGCGCATATACCGGTACGTTCCATTGCTCGATGAGATGGACAATACTGCCCACGTGATCGAAATGACCATGGGTAAGGAAGATCGCAGCGGGTTTTGAATTCTTTCCGAAACGGTTTTCAGCAACACGCACAATTTCTTTACCGGAGCCGGGCATACCCGCATCGATCAACACCCAACGGTCTGCTGATGGATATCCGACAAAGATTATGTTCACGATCTGGTTGGTGTAGTAGTAAACATCGGGGGTTACCGTGCGCCCCGCGCCACTGGAGACTGAAGTCATCGGAATGACCTTACTGTCGCCGCTTTGATGCATCTCGTTTTCCATGACTTTTTTCCTATCGGGTAAAATGATATACCTGTTATGATGCTATTCCCTTTGTGGAGAACCCTGATGTTTATGCACCGCGCTGTCGGGCGAACTGGTGATCACGAACTGCCGTATCTCACCCCTTTCCCAGGCATTCGCCAGGGGATCGACGGAAGGCATCGGAATGTCCGCCCGATTTTTTTTCTTCTCAGCCGTGGAAATCCCCACGCGTTGATCACGGGCTTCCAACAACTCCGGATTGATCTGGCCATCACGCGTGAAACCCATCATAATCATAGGCGATCCCAATGGGAGCGTTCGTTGCTGGTCCGTATGCCAGGTGTGTAT
>DASPJC010000196.1:0-8864 GCA_035628815.1 Ohtaekwangia sp.
CGCAGGGTTTGCAGGCCGGCTCCCGTGGTGACAGGTCCGGTCACTGCCGCGGTAAGATCGCTGATCCTGCTGGCCTTTTTCCTGATGTCTGGGTTTATCAGCCCTGTACAACCCGCTTCACGTGAATACCAGGTTAAGGCAGTGTTTCTCTACAACTTTGCGCAGTTTATAGAATGGCCTGCCGATGCATTTCCCAGCAGCAACGCACCGCTCATCATCGGCGTCCTGGGCGAAAATCCGTTTGGCGGATATTTGAACGAGGCGGTGGAAGGAGAGGTGTTGAATGGCCATCCCCTGAAAGTCGAAGAGTATAAAAAGGTCGAGGACGTGGGGAACTGTCATATTTTGTATGTCAACGTGAACAAGAAGGAAGCGTTGGGACGCACACTGAGTGCGCTTGAATCCCAGAGTATTCTGACCGTAGGTGATGCAGGAAGTTTCATAGAACAGGGCGGGATGGTCAGATTCTTTACGGATAAAGGAAAGACAAGAATTCAGATAAATCTTGAGTCAACCAAAAAGGCGGACATCGTGGTCAGTTCGAAACTGCTGCGGGTTGCTGACGTAGTAGGCGCCGAGCATAATTAGCGTATGCATTTCAAAGACAGGCCGATACAGAATAAGCTGATGCGGGTCATGCTGTTTACCAGCGGTGCCGTATTGCTGCTGACATGCGTAGCCTATTTCACGTATGAGTACTACTCCTTCCGCCAGGCCACGGCCCAGCAATTGTCTACGCTTGGTAAGATCATAGCCGCTAACAGTACCGCTGCCCTGGCGTTTCAAAGCAAAGCGGATGCCGATGAGATCCTCGCCGCGCTAAGCGCAGAACCCCATATTATCGCAGCCTGTCTTTATGACAAAGACGGTAACCTTTTCGCACAGTATCCGGCTGACCTGCCGAAAGAAGCTTTTCCGCCGGTGTCTTCAAAGAAAGGATACCACTTTGAGTCTCAGCATCTCTCCGGGTACCAGCCCGTCCTCCAGGGCGACAAACAACTGGGAACGTTGTTCCTGAGATCGGACATCGAGGCCATGTACGAGCGCTTTAAGTTGTATGGAAGCATTGCGCTGCTGGTAATCGTTCTGTCATTTGTGCTGGTTTATTTTCTTTCCCGCCTCCTGCAGCGAAGTATCACCAAACCCATACTCTCTCTGGCGCAGACCGCACAGGCCATCACTTACCGTCAGGACTATTCGGTACGGGCTCAGAAAATGAGCCGTGACGAGCTGGGTATGCTCACCGATGCTTTTAACCAGATGCTGAACCAGATACAGATCCAGACGCATGAGATCCACCTGTTCAATCAAAAGCTTGAGCAAAGTATTGCCGACCGCACTGCTGAGCTTGAAATTGCCAACAAGGAACTTGAATCTTTTTCGTATTCCGTATCGCACGACCTCCGGGCACCGCTACGTTCAATCGACGGATACTCGCGGATCATGCTGGAAGATTACGGCGACAAACTTGACGACAACGGGAGGCGTACGCTCAATGTAATCATCAAGAACGCCCTGCGGATGGGCACCTTAATCGACGACCTCCTGGCTTTCTCCCGCTTGGGCAAGCAGAACGTGACGAAGGTCAATCTCGATATGAATTTCCTTACCGCCACAGTCGTCGAAGAGCTCAAGGTACAGTATAACCGTGAAGCGGAGATGCGGATCGGGCCCCTCCTGGATGTTGAGGGCGACAGCAGTATGATCAAGCAGGTAATGACAAACCTGATTTCGAATGCGCTGAAATACTCGATGAAAAAAGAGAAACCAGTCGTCGAGATCGGTTCATTTGAAGAGAATGGGAATCATGTGTACTATGTGAAAGACAATGGGGCAGGCTTTGACATGCAGTACTACGACAAGCTTTTCGGGGTATTCCAGCGCCTTCACAGCACACATGAGTTTGAAGGCACAGGCGTCGGCCTGGCCCTCGTTCACAGGATCGTTGCACGGCATGGCGGAAAAATATGGGCCGAAGGCGTAGTAGATGTTGGGGCGACTTTTTATTTTGCACTACCGACCGAAAAAATAGCGTCAATTCCATCCAATACCTAGTATGCCCGCTTCCATGCATGATGTCGATGTTCTTTTGGTTGAAGATAATCCGGACGATGCCGTACTCGTGATACGGGAGCTCAAAAAAAACCACCTGGGCAACAAGGTCATCCACCTGCCGGATGGTGCCGAGGCGCTCGACTTTATTTTCAGTCGCGGAAAGTATAGCGACCGGAAGATTGAAGACAGGCCAAAATTGATTCTCCTCGACCTGAAAATGCCAAAAGTGGATGGCTTGCAGGTACTCCGGGCGATCCGGGCGGATGAACGCACAAAATACATTCCCGTCGTACTCATGACCTCCTCGCGGGAGGAACGCGACATCGTGGAAAGCTACAGCCTGGGAGTAAATGCCTATGTCGTCAAACCGGTCAACTTTGATGCGTTTTCCAAAGCAGTGTCTGACCTGGGAATGTTCTGGATACTGGTGAACGAGACACCCAAATAGAACCTGTGCAGGCCTGCTGGTCATCCATCCGCAAATTCCCGCAAGTGCGTGCCTAGGTCAAACCATCATCGTGGCACTGAATTTTTGGACTGTCAGGTGTGAGGCTAAAATATCGTGCTGAAAAGATTTTGTAAATTTGTTCATTACCAGTATTTTAGCATCGTTCATTTCATTTTTTAAACTAAGTACTATGCGCGCAATCTGGAAAGGACACATTCAGTTTTCACTGGTCACCATTCCCATCAGGATTTACAACGCCATCGATTCGGGCAATACCATCAGTTTTAATCTGCTGTCAAAGGAAGGACACAATCCGGTGGGTTATGAAAAGAAAGACAAGGTTACGGGGGAAACACTCCGCAACGAAGACATTGTGAAAGGTTATCAATATGAGCCTGGCCAATATGTAATTATCGAGCAGGAAGACTTTGACAAGGTTAAGCTGAAAAGCGAAAAAGTTATCGAGATCCAGGGGTTCGTCGACAGCACGGAAGTTCATCCCACACTGTATGAAGCGCCATATTATATCGGCCCCGATGGGGATGTCGCCGCCAAAACGTACGGCCTGCTGATGCATACTTTAAAGGATACCGGTAAAATCGCCGTGGGCAAGGTTGTCTTAAGGGACCGGGAAACACCCGTATTAATGGCGCCCCATGAAAGCGGGATGGTCATGTACCGCCTGCGTTATCCGAACGAGGTAAAGAACATCCGCGAGGTTCCCCAGCTCATCGAAGTCAAGGCGGACAAGGAGCAATTGAAACTTGCGAAAACGCTGGTCGACTCCATGACCGTTAAGTTCAGCCAGATCGAAATGCAGGATCATTATTATGATGCATTGAAGCAGATCATCGATGCGAAGATCTCAGGCAAAGAGATTGTATCCGTTGTCGAGGAAACACCGAAAGTTGTCGATATCATGACAGCGCTCAAGGCCAGCATCGACGCTTCCAAAAAACCGATGGAGAAAGCGAAAGGGGAGTCAGCTAAAAAAGCAAAAGCGGAGAAGACAGAGAAACCCGCGAAAACCTCCCGTCGCAAAGCGAGCTGATCAGTTAAATTTCCCGGAAGCATGTCGAACCTCTGCGTGGGAAAAGAGGTTTACATAAATAAATCCTAACTTTGCCATCATGGCTAAGGTTGTCAAATTTCCTGCTCCCGTCCCGGAAAAATTCGGCCCCCAGCGCGTCAGAAAGAAGAAGGGTCCGCTCCGTGAAAAACATGGCCAACTCAACCTTTTCTCAGAGGCCAGGATCGTTCAGCTCAACCAGCTGTCGCCGTTCGAAATTGCCCTGATGCTCGACGAGCGTGGCGACCGCCAGGAAGCCATCAAGCAATATACCCAGGCGATCAAAGAAGGGGATTCGGTCGCTGATGCCTACTGCAATGTCGGTATCCTCGAGTCACAGCAGGGAAATCACGCAAAAGCGATTGATTGTTTTACCCAATGCCTCAAGCACGATCCGCGGCACTACGAAGGACATTACAACCTTGCCAACCTGTACGCCGAAGTCGGTAATTTCGGATTGGCAAAAGTGCATTACCAGATCGCCATCGAAATAGAACCATTGTTCACGAACAGCTACTTTAACCTTGCCCTCACCCTGGCGATGTGCAAAGAGTTCAAGGAAGCTGTGCGCATCCTGGTCCAGTATCGCGGGCTGTCGACGCAGGAGGAGTATCAGCAGACAGACGAGCTTATCAGAAAACTGATGTCGGCCTACGCTTAGGTTGTCGGTGGTTTCTTCACCACTGTGTGCGGATTGTCATCCACCAAGGTCTTCAGTATTTTCAAACCCCGCGATCTGAATGCAGCCGAGGCATAAGGCAACTGATCCTCGATCAGCAGCTTTAATTCGTTTTTCAGTTCGGGATGTGTTTGGGCAATGTCACGTAGTACGCTCATTGCAAAGACCTTCACCGCCACGGGCTCCTTTTTGCTACTTAGGAACGTGAAGCAAAAGTCAGCCACCTGCCCGTGATAGCGGTGCGGGATGTCGGCAAATTGCAGCAGCCTCATCGTATTTCTTTTGACGGCATCATGAATACCGGGTTTCTTTAAAAAGTCCAGTATTTTTTTCAGGTGTGGCACGATGAGCGCGGGATCACGCTCCACGCAGGTACCCAGTGGCCATGCCGCACGTTGTGTAATGCGATAAGGTCCTGCGAGATAGACGCTTACCAACGCTTTAAAGCGCGCCGGACTTGCGCCGGCATACGTGGCGATGCGCAGCATTTGTCTCCGGCTGTGCTCCCGCAGAATTTCCCGCTTTAAATCCATTGAAAGTTATATATGATCAATCACCGTAACTAAATGCCTATAAACCGCTGACAGCAAGAAGATTTTAGCCTTCGTATTAGATTTGAACATCAAATAAAACTCAGCTCTTTATGGAGGTTTTCCTGATTATCATTTCGACATTTCTTCTTCAGGCAGGCCTTTGTATTTTTTGCTTCGTCAAAAAAATGCGGATGGAAACCAATTGAGTTTTCTCTCATATTCCAGTCCGTCACCGGTTTCTTCAAGCGCTTAAAATTTTGCCGGGAATTAATTGTCATGACCTTAAAATGCCCTATCTTCAGTCCGCAAGTAAAAAATTTCCATGACAACATTGAGCATGGCCAAAAAAAAGCTCTTCACTTCCGATTACGAAATACACGCTTCGATTAAAATGCTGTATCCGTATATCCAGTCAGCAGGGGGACTTTCAGAATGGTTTGCCGACGATGTCAGGATCAACAGCGAAGACAAGACCTATACGTTTTACTGGGACAACGAAGAACATAAGGCCCGCCAGGTAGCACACCGCACGAACCACTTTGCCCGTTTTGAGTTCGTTCCGGAGTCGGAAGAAGATATTAAAGACCCCTCGTACTTCGAGCTCCGCCTGGAATTCAATGAACTCACCCAGTCCGTTTTTCT
Organism: Ohtaekwangia sp.; assembly: GCA_035628815.1. GTDB lineage: Bacteria > Bacteroidota > Bacteroidia > Cytophagales > Cyclobacteriaceae > Ohtaekwangia. The sequence goes on from DASPJC010000196.1 coordinate 5,427, forward strand.
CCGGGTGTTCGACTATTCTGACTTCGATGATCTTCGCGAATTGCAAAGCCTTTGGGACAGCCTTGTTGACGCCCTTCGGAAAACCGTCGGTGGATAATTTTTTTATTATGTATCCCTGGCCATCTTTTCTCATCTGTTGGCCTTATTTTTGAGCTCTATCGCCGCGGATGAAAAAAGTAGACAAACTTGTACTCGATGCCTTTATCGGTCCTTTCCTGATCACCTTCCTGGTGGTTGTCTTCATCCTGCTGAACATTAACATGCTCAAGTATTTCGACGACATCATCGGAAAGGGCCTCGATACGGATGTACTTGCACAACTTTTTTTCTACTTCGCCATCTTTACCATCCCGACAGCCCTTCCCCTGGCGGTATTACTTTCGTCACTGATTTCTTTCGGTAACCTCGGCGAGCACTTCGAACTGACGGCCATCAAGAGTGCGGGGATATCCCTGGTGCGGGTGCTGTTGCCCATCTTCTGTTTTGTTGTCGTGCTTACTGCACTTGCATTTTATGCGAACAATAACCTTGTCCCCAAAGCCGCGCTTGAGGCGTACAGCCTGTTGTACGACATCAAACAAAAGAAACCGGCACTGGACCTTCGCGAGGGAGCGTTTTATTACGGGATCAACGACATCAATATTAAAGTCAATAAAAAATTTCCGGACGGCGTCACGTTGAAAGATGTGATCATCTACGATCACCGCAAGAATGATGGCAACAAGGACGTCATCGTGGCGGACTCGGGAAAGATGTACACCATTCTCAATGAGCGGTATCTCAAGTTTGAATTATTCGACGGCTACAATTATACAGAAGGCGCCGCGAACGCCCGGGAAGTAACCGGGCAAAAAGGCAAGAATTCGGAGTCGCTTACCCGAAGCAAGTTCGCCAAGTCGCAGTTTGTGTTCGACCTGTCATCGTTCCAGCTTCAGCGCACGGACAAGCAATGGTTCCAGGGCAACCGGATGATGCGGAACATGCAACAGCTGGATGCCGATATTGATTCGATGCGGAACGAGATACTTTCTCAACGCCTGTCGCACTACCAGTATAGACCCACCTATTTCCGGTTTTATTTCAGCAAGGATTCCCTGGTGCTTCCTTCTGAACTCGTTCGCCACAAGGAACGCCGCGACTCCCTGGAGCGGCTCAAATATGTAGACCGGACCATCACCCAAACGGTGCCCGTTCCGGACTCGACGCCCAAGGCGATTACCAGGCCCGATACGGCTGCAGCTAATCCAGTCGCGTCAAAAGCGGAAGCGCCTAAACCGGACAAGCCCGTAAACGCCAAAAAGGAAAAGAAGAAAGAGATTGTCCGTAACCGGAACTCCAAAAAAACGCCATTTAAATCCGGCAAAGAGTCACAGAAATCCCAGGCAACCACGCAAAAGCCGCCGGCCAGGGGAGTAGGAGCGATCGTTACAGCGCCAAAGAAGAAGATCCTGTCCGACTCGGCCATCCAGGCCAAAATGGATAGCCTGTTTCAGAAAACGCCCGATCAGCGGGTGTATCAGTATGCGGCCAATGCAGCACGGCAGGTAAAAAGCCAGGTGTCCAACGCCAATGCTGCGATTGAGAATTACGAAAAGGAAAAGCGTGTCTTTGAGATCCAGTGGCACAAGATCATTGCCAGCTCGTTTGCCTGCATTGCCATGTTCCTGATTGGCGCTCCGTTGGGAGCCATTATCAAACGTGGCGGGCTGGGAGTGCCCTTCCTGGTCTCAATCCTGTTTTTTATCGTCTATTATGTATTGACCATGCAGGGGGAAAAGCTGGCGAAGCAGGGAAGCATAGGGATCATTGCAGGCGTATGGCTTGCGGATGCAATTTTGTTTGCGGTTGGTTTGTTTTTCCTGAGACAGGCACGTTCAGATGCGCGGTTGTTTGAAGCGGACTTCTACAATGTGGTATTCGACAAGGTGAAGGTCTGGGCGTCGGCGCTGAGGTCAAAACAGGTGAAAAGGGTCTAAAAACTAATTTTTTTTAACTTTTGGATATTTCCCGCCTTTTAAATTACCTTTGCCCCTTGAAATAAAGGAAAAACATTTTTTGAGATGTATCTGACTACTGAAATTAAACAAGACCTATTCAAGAAGCACGGCTTTGGTAAGAAGGAAGTTGAAACTGGTTCAGCCGAATCACAAATCGCCCTCTTCACCCATAGGATCAACCACCTGACCCAGCACCTGAAGGAAAACAAAAAGGACTTTTCGACACAACAAGGTCTGATGAGACTTGTTGGAAAGCGCAAAAAACTCCTGAACTACCTTCAGAGCACAAACATTGAGCGCTACAGAGCCATTCTTGCCGAGTTGGATCTGAGGAAGTAATAAAACAACATTCCCCGGAGGGAACCCGAACAAAGGTTCCCTTTTTGCATTTTAAAAAATGAGGAGAAACGCCGCCACGGTCGCTCTTTCCTTGCTAATAATCAATTTATGAAACCTACTGTCATTACTAAAACCTGTAAGCTGCCCGATGGCCGCGAGATAACTATAGAAACGGGAAAACTGGCTCGCCAGGCCGATGGGTCTGTCGTTGTCAAAATGGGCAACACGATGCTCCTGGCATCCGTCGTATCTAACCAGGACGCCAAAGAAGGAACCGATTTCCTTCCCCTTTCCGTCGATTACCAGGAAAAATTTGCTTCTACAGGGAAAGTCCCGGGTGGATTCTTAAAGCGCGAAAGCAGACTCTCTGATTACGAAATCCTGATCAGCCGGCTTGTCGATCGCGCCATCCGCCCTTTGTTTCCCGACGATTATCATGCGGATACACAAATCATGATCTACCTGATCTCGGGTGACGAAAAAGCACTGCCGGATTCGTTGGCTGCCTTAGCGGCTTCCGCTGCACTGTCGGTATCTGACATTCCTTTTCAAGGTCCGATTTCAGAAGTGCGCGTGGCACGCGTCGATGGCCAGTTTATCATCAACCCCGGCATGGAGCAGAAACTTCGCGCCGATATCGACCTGATCGTCGCTGCTTCGCTCGACAACATCCTGATGGTGGAAGGCGAAATGAAAGAGGTCAGTGAAGAAGATATGGTTGAAGCCCTCCGCATCGCCCATGAAGCCATCAAAGACCAGTGCCACGTTCAGATCGAACTGACACAGGCCACCGGCAAAACCGTCAAGAGAACGTACAACCACGAGGAAAAAGATGAGAACCTCCGCCAGGAGATCCACAACATGTTCTACGACAAGCTTTATGCCGTCGCCAGACAGTTGATTACGAACAAAAAAGAGCGTTCCAATGCATTCTCGAAACCGCTCGAGGATTACATTGCATCACTCCCGGAAGACACGACCATCAACAAGGACCTCGTAAAACGCTACTATAAAGAAGTACACAAAAAAGCGGCGCGCGATCTTTCCCTAAATGAAAACCTGCGCCTCGACGGTCGCAAGACACGTGAGATCCGGAATATCC
>DASPJC010000197.1:0-3155 GCA_035628815.1 Ohtaekwangia sp.
GCATAACAGCGCTGTGCCAATGGATAGGGCAATTGCAAAAAAAGCCAGCATAACATCAGCGAAAGAGAAAGCGCAACCCGCGCCGAGACCTGCTGCAGAACAATCCACATCTAAGGCCCCTGACTTTTTTGAAGTAAAGGGATTGCTCGTCAACTACACATGTACAGCGTGTCACACCACTAGAAGCAAACAGATCGGACCAGGGTACGTGGACATTGCAAAACGAAATTACACGAACGAAAAGATTGTGGAATTGATCCATAACCCCCAACCTCAAAACTGGCCGGAATTCGAAACGGCGATGCCGCCGATGCCGCAGGTTCGCCGCGAAGATGCGTTGAAGATTGCGGCATGGATTAATTCACTGGATGACTGATGTATGCCCACGAGGTTTAAACTACAGAAAATAGAGTAAGCCCTAAATACCTTAACGCAGAATCGTCACAACACCCTTCAGGTATCCCTCAGGGGTTTGCGTATTCAAATCGATCGTGTAGAAATAAGTATCTGCCGGAAGCAGATCACCATTCAGACGACCATCCCATTCGTTCTCAAAACCCACCGTTTCGTAGATCAGGATTCCTGCTTTGTTGTACACCCTAACACGTACGCCGGAGAACTCCTGCTCGGTCTCCAGAGGAACGATCTTCCAGGTATCGTTGGAAAGGTCGCCATTTGGCGTAAAGCCCGAGGGAATATCCAGGGAAACCGAAGCCTGGCCGAACATGAGCCTGCGCTCTACGGTCTCGCTATCTGTTTTTCCGTCGTTAGCGAGAAAGAACAAAATCTTCTCATCACCTGGAAAAGTTGCTAATCCCTGGTACCGGACCGACTTCAGCGCAGATGCATAGCTGGCGGGCGACGCCTGACCAAGCAAGGTTAATATACCGCTTTTGGAATCGAACACCCCGCGGATCTTTGAGCTCGCCGGAGGGGAGTATACCAGTTTGTCGGTGCCAGCCTGATACCCTTCGGCACGAATTCCAATCTCGACGAACATGATACTATCGCCGTCTACGTCCTGCACATCGGCAGTCTGAGTGATCGCAACGGAAGCGTCTCCTGACCCGAAGAAAATCGGAGCAGATTCCATTCCAATGATTACGGGAAGGTCATTGACAGGTGAAACCGACACTGTCAGGTTAAACGGCTTGCTTGTATTTTTTCCATCGCTGACTGTGACAGGAATGGTGATCCTTCCAAAATAATTTGCTTCCGGTGTGATAGTGGTGTTGGAAAAAGTATAATGCGGACCGGATGAAACTGTTATTGAAAAACCTTCCGGATAGTTGCTATCATGGTCCACTACTGTCAAATGGGAAGGCTGTATGGTGATCGACTCATCTTCGTTAACCTGCAATGAAACTTGCCCCGTGATTTCGGGAACACGGTTCAGGATCTTTACCTCGACGGGAAGATCATAAACTTCGGATTCTGCCTGACCATCGGATACACTTACGGCAACTGACATTGTTCCGACGAAGTTCTCCGCTGGAACTACCTGGTCGCCATTCACCGAATAATTGGAACCATCGTGCACTCGTAAGGTAAAATCGGCAGGATAGGCATTATCCGGGTCATCAACTTTCAGGTGATCCGGTTGAATAGACACAGCCTGGTTCTCATTTGTCGACACAGCATGATGCCCGGTGATTACGGGTCTGTCGTTTATGGGGTCAACCGTTATTTTCAGATCATACTTGTTGCTGTCATCCTGCCCGTCATGAACGGTCACCTGAACGGTAAGGGTGCCTGAGAAATTCGCACCAGGTGTAACTACAGTGCCCTCCAGACTATAATTCGAACCGGGGTAAAGCTTCATTGTAAACCCCCATGGGTAAAACCAGTCATCATCATCTTCCACATCCAGGTGCGACATCAGGATGGTTATGCTTTGATCTTCATTGGTTCTTAATTCATCCTGACCAACAATTTTAGGCTTTTTGTTGCCTTGCGCCACAGCCTCAAATGCGATCACAAATAGGATTACAACGAAAATAGCGGATTTCATATATTAATGTTGACCAAGCTAAAGAATACGCACTTTGTGGGCCGGAACTCAGACCGTTCGTTTTAAGACAACACCATCCCCTGCTTACTTGTAAAAAAGTATGCCGCTTCGATTTCAGGGAATTGATGGAATCAATAAGGTGCAGAAAGGGCGGCTCACATCAGGCGTGAAGATTCTACGGGGGTAGGACTTGAACGCAAAATGTACAGACAAAAGATTACTGTTGAACGGGTTGCGGCTTGGATACCGCAGCCTGTGAAGTCGTTGGGACATTATCCAGGAAATTCCAAACGAGACTGCTTGCACCTAGGATGGGCGCTGCCTGGTTTTGTAACCCCGACGGTAATACTTTCACTTTTCCGCGGAACAGTGGCATAAGGTTCGCTTCCATATGTCGGATCGTCGGCTTGAATATGAGATCTCCCGCGAGAGAAAGCCCGCCAAACAGGAAAATTGCTTCCGGATCGGTGTGCACCACGGTTTCGGCGAGTTTCATCCCGAGGATTCGACCGGTGTATTCAAAGGCAGCAAGCGCAACGATATCACCCCTTACTGCCGCGTCTGTGATCATTTTTGTATTCAGGTTATCAAAACTGATTCCCCTTAATTCGCTATCCTCCAAATGGTCGGCGAGTAATTTATAGACTGTCCGGCGAATCCCCGTAGCGGAAACGTAAGTCTCAAGGCAACCGCGTTTTCCACAATTGCAGAATCGCCCCGCGGGATTCACACTCGTATGGCCTACTTCTCCTGCAATCCCATGTTTTCCATTTAGTAACTGGCCGTTTGCAACGAAACCACTTCCCAATCCCGTCCCTAAGGTGATCACAATGAAATCCTTCATGCCTTTCGCTGAGCCATACACCATTTCGCCCACGGCTGCGGCATTGGCATCATTCGTGACAATAGCGGGTATCTGAAATTCTTCTTTCAGCATGTCAGCGAGCGGTATGATCCCTTTCCACGGAAGGTTAGTCGCTCTCTCGATCGTGCCCTTGTAATAATTTCCGTTCGCCGCTCCTACGCCGACTCCGAGAATCTTATGGTCGCCGTTTACTTTAGCTATGCCGTTGCGCAACGCAAGCGACAGACCTTTGAAATAATCGCGAAATTCTTCAAACTGCGTCGTCTTTATACTTCCTTG
>DASPJC010000198.1:0-4935 GCA_035628815.1 Ohtaekwangia sp.
AACCGCGGATCACGACGTTGGTTGAACCACCCATCGTGTTCGAAGACTTGATGTCAACACCGGAAACCTTTCCCGAAAGGGAGTTAACAATGTTAACACCCCGGGCCTGGCTGATCTGTTCGCCTGAAACCTGCTGCGCTGCATAACCCAGCTCATTTTTGTTTCTTTCGATACCAAGGGCCGTCACAACAACTTCGCTGAGCTGTTTAACATCAGCGGCCATAATAACATTAACAACGGTACGGTCGCCGATTTCAATTTCCTGTGTCGTCAGACCAATAAATGTGAAAACCAGTGTTCCGCCTTCACCGGTAACACCGAGGCTGTAATTACCATCGGCATCTGTAACCGTACCCGAAGTGGTACCTTTTAAAACGACGTTCACACCGGGGAGTCCCGATCCGTCTTCAACGGAGGTGACCCGGCCGGAGACCGTTCGCTCCTGTGCCCACGACTCGCTACTGACGAGTGCAAACACCGCTGTTAAGCATACGAGTAGAATTCTCTTCATACTGTAAAGTTTAGGTTAATGGAAAATAAAGTTTGAAATCAAACTTATAACAAAATAATAACTCAGGAAACTTTCCTACCGCAAAATTTGGTAGACAAAACTAAAAAAAATCCCCTAAATGGGGTGACGAAAACGATTGCGACTTTCAAATTAGATGTCAAAACATCGAATCTGGACCACTTAAAACGATTTCGCTCTGAAAGGAAAAAATAAGTTAAAAAATGACCCGGAACTCTATCCTGCGGTTGAGTTTTCGCTGGTCTTCGGTATCATTTGGACCCAGTGGACGATCAGGTCCATACCCTTTTGGCAATAACCGGGTCGATTTGATACCACCCTCGACCAAATAGTTAAAAACCGATTGCGCCCGCTTCAGGGAAAGTGTACGATTGTACGACGCGGAGCCGGCATTGTCGGTATGTCCCCCGATCTCGACCTTTAAATGGGGGTTTTCCTTCAAAAAATCAATAATCTGCTGAAGCTCGGCAACAGACGACCCGGTCAGGGTATACTCGTCAAAGCCAAAGAAGATATTATTGAGCACCACCATCGAACCGGCTTCAGCCCTTTCCAGGTCGATATCAAGGATGAGCGGCTCAAAGTCCGTAACCGCCGAATAGTTGAAATTCAAACTCTTGAACAGGTATCCTGCCCTGGTAACATACAATCCATAGTCCGCCCCCTGGGTCAGCACCATCAGGTACTCACCGGTGACTGAATCCGATTCAACCCGCGAAACCACTTGGTTCTCGTCGAGATTGATTAACTCGATGCGACCGGCCAGGGGCTGCCGGTTCTTCTTATCCCGTACAACACCTTTGACGTAGTTGCTTCTGTATTTCAGCTGCGCTTCCGCAGGGATGATCAGCTCATATATCTTACTGTCCGACATCCCCGAAGACAACGTTTCCTCGTGGGAATAGTACCCCCGCGTTCCGTCCGCCGTGATGAACAGCGAAAACTGGTCCTCATGGGTGTTCACAGGCCCGCCGATATTTTTCGGCGCGGTCCAGCCTGATGAATCGCGTTCAACATAAAAAATGTCATACCCGCCAAAGCCAGGCAGTCCGTTCGAAGCAAAGTACAGGGTTTTGCCGTTGACGTGGATGAACGGTGAGATCTCATCAAATTGTGTGTTGACGGGCTTACCGGCGTTAACCGCTTTTGTCCAGTTCCCGGCTTTGTCCAGGGTGGAAATCCAGATATCACGACGCCCCAAGCCAGCACGCCTGTCCGACACAAAATAAAGTGTTCTGCCATCCGCGGACAGTGATGGCTGCGATTCCCATGCCGTGCTGTTGACATTCGGTCCCAGGTTTACCGGCTCGCTCCATTCGTCACCAATCTTCCTGCTTTCATACAGGTCACAGCTTCCAATCCCATCCCGGCCGGTGCAGGAGGTCAGGATCAGTTTGCGACCATCGGCGGAGATTGAGCACGTTCCTTCGTTCAACCGCGTATTGATGTTTTTAGAAATGGAAACCGGCGTAGTCCATCGCCCTTTTGCGTTTTTCCGTGACACCACGAGATCTTCATCGTCATTCGGATTGTTGGTCACTCGCCTGGTAAAGATGAGCTGGTTCTGATCGGCCGTCAGCACAGGGAAATACTGCATACCAAAACAGTTCACGGTGTCACTCAACGGTCGCTGCTGATAGTTTGAGGCACCGGACTGATTACGAAAGGCAAATTCAGCACTTCTTAACAAGGTTGTCGCCCGTTCAATTTTCTGTTTGTTCTGGGTTTCACTGGCGATAAATGCGCGGAGCACTTTCATCGCTTTTTCGTACTGGCCCGACAGGAGGTATACCTCACCCATGTCGTACCAGAATATTTTCTGTTTCCGTATGTCCGTTGTAAATGTTAGTCCTTTTTCGAGCAGCGCGATCGACCGCGGATATTGCTTTATGTTAAAGTAGACCAGCGCCAGACGGTAGTAAGCTTCAACAAACTTGTCATCCTTTTCAAGTGCCTGGTTAAGCAGTGCAATGGCCTCAGCGAACTGACCCCTGACCCTGTAGTTGTCGGCCTCCGTGTAAAGCTCGATCGCCTTTTTCGATTTGGTGCTCAATGTGGATTGCGCCAGTCCTGAGAACGACGCGAGCAGGAAAAAATAAAAAGCGACGCGATTCATTCCTAAAACTATAAAACAATGTGAGATACATCAATCTCGGGTCCTTCAAATTCGACCATGGCATTGATGAGCTTGAAAGACTGAAAAGCCGGGATGTCCTCCAACGTAATATCCTCCGCGCGGATAAGATTTTTATCAAGCAGCTGTTGTCGCTGTGTTCCCTTCAAAAGTGCAGACCAGGGCGTGATCCACTGGTTCTTTCGCCTGAATAAAATATTGGCAAATGCTGTGTCGGTGATTAACCCGTTGCGCACGATCAGGATATCATCGCAGTCTTTGCGCAGCTCGTAAAGGCGGTCGATAGCCCTTCTGTCCCTGTATTTGAATTCGTAGTTGATGCGGTCGTGCGCAACAATTCTCAACCGGTCGACACGCCGGGGTTGATAGGGCAAAAACTGAACGTCGCGACTATTCTCGTCATACTCGATCCTGCATTTGAACAGGCCTTTATCGGGCCTGGCAAACCTGCTTAAAAACTGCTCAAGGTCAACCGGCTCGCTCACGCCACAAAGCATTTTCAGTGAGCGGTGCATACGCTGTTCATGATACGACAAATTATAAAAGGTGCCGTCCAGCAACTTGATGGATTCAATCAACAGGGACATAAACTTTATCGATAGCTTCCTGGTATTCCAATGTTACAACGCTTTGGGTAGTGATTCCGCCCCCGCTACGGTAAAAATATTTTTCGCCGTCTTTTTGGAGGAAGCGGATCATGACACCACTATCCAGCGAAGTCCCGTTAAAAAATCCAAAAACACCGGTATAAAAGCCTCTTTTCTCTGCCTCCGCCTGCCGGATGATCTCTACCGTCTTCTTTTTGGGTGCACCACTTACGGATCCCGCGGGCAACAATGCGACCAGGATTTCGCCCAGGCGTGAACGGTACCCGGGCGGCAGTTGGCCACAGATTTCGGAGCTGACCTGCAACAGGTTTTTGGTATTCGTGTGCAACTCCTCGACATACCTGAACCGCGGCACGTGTACGTGGTCCGATACCTGGCTCAGGTCATTGCGGATAAGGTCCACAATAGTCACATGCTCGGCGAGCTCTTTGGGATCCTGGAGGATTTTCTCCCGCGCACCCGGAATCGCAGCGTCGATCGTGCCTTTCATCGGATAGGCGAATACCTTGCCGTCCGAAATCCGCACAAAAGTCTCAGGTGAAAAAACCAGAAATTCATGATCGCAAAGCAATTTGTAAGGCGCGTTACTCCGGTAGAAAATTTCCCTTAAAGGCATGGCAGGCGCTACCGGCGTTCTGATCGTGAGATTGGTGAGGTACGAATCACCATAGGCGAGCCGGTCGTAGACTATTTTGTACTTTTCTGCATACACCGATAAGGGGATAGAAAATTTCCGCAGTGATACATCGCCGGTTTTAAGGGGTGAAGCAGGGCCTGCGTTTGACTGGCCGCGCACATCGTATAAAATTCTTTCCGGAGAGATGTCAGGCACCTTCAGGATCCATGGTTGTTCCATTTCAAAGTCGACGGCGAACAGGAACGGCGTTTTGTCGCGTCCCCAGGAATTCATCGTTTCAATAAACTGCGAAAGGACCACCGGGTGATTTTATTTAAAAGTTACTGGTTACAGTTACAGGTTACACGCCTTAAAAGCTTTTTTTTTGGGAACCAGCCTCGGATGGTGCAGCCGTCGCGCTATGGGATATCCATATATTTATGCACCTGCAATGATATCCGCCACTTTGGGTTTGACTTAACGTAGGCGATGATCAGCGGCAGCATTTCCTTCTCCCGTGACCATTCAGGTTGTAAGAAAAGTTTGCATCCGGGTGTAACCTTCTCGGCAAATTCCTCCGCCCAGGCGAAATCCGTTTTGTTGTAGACAATGATCTTCAGTTCATCGGCCCGCTGGAAGATAGCAGGATCAGGCATCTTGAATTTTTTCGGGGAGAAGCAAATCCAGTCCCACGCACCCGATAAAGGGTAAACGCCGGAAGTTTCGATATGCGTCCTTACACCAGCTTCCCCCAGGCGTGCCGTGAGTGCAGACAGGTCGTACATGGCAGGTTCACCGCCCGTGATAACAGCTATTCCGCCGCCGCTCTGGCTGGCCCGTGTTGCTATTGCATCAATGGGTAACAACGGGTGGGCTGAAGCGTCCCACGAATCTTTCACATCGCACCACACGCAACCTACATCGCAGCCACCCAGCCGGATGAAGTAGGCAGCATGGCCCTGGTAATACCCTTCGCCCTGGATGGTGTAAAACTCCTCCATCAGGGGAAGTACCGCAGATCCGATTTTTTCTTTCACATCCATCACAA
>DASPJC010000199.1:0-5161 GCA_035628815.1 Ohtaekwangia sp.
CATCATTATTTACAGGCAATCAGTAGGCAGGGGGATCTATGCAGAATGGAAGTTTATACGCAGGAGATAGTTTTCGAAAAGCTGATCATAGAACTCTCCGTACATGAAGGAATAAAACTGCATGCTAAGGACGCGCCACCGGAGACAAGGAAGTATAGCGAAGTGCAGTTTCATATTTACCTCACCGCACGCGACGAAGAAAACAGGATCGTCTGGAAAACGCCCATCATGACCGACTACGGCTCCATCAAGTATTATCGTTCCGGTGAAGAGGCAATCGCCGATGCTAGACATAAAATTGAGCTTGCCCGCGCGGGCGATGCAGTATAAAAATCAGGTTGTAGTTGGTTTGAAGAATGAGCGGCTTAAAGGGCCGCTTTTTTTATTCCTCATGATTTAGGACTGATAAATAATTTCGCGGCTGAATTACACCAAGAGTATAAAGCGTTACTTTCGCAACAATGCGCGCAATAATTTCTACCGCCGCAATGCTACTATTGACTGCGGTGGCGGCTTGTTCACAGAATGCCGCCGGCCTTGCGGAGGATTTTTTCTTAAAAGTAAAGGAGAACGACCTGGAAGGGGCAAAACGGATCACCCGGGCGCTCGCATCTTTGCCCGTTACAGCGCTAAAAGCCCAACTTGATACCGAAAAAGAAGCGAAGGCATTCTGGCTGAATCTTTACAATACCTATGTCCAGTACCTGCTCAAACGCGACGCGAAACTATTTGAGGACCGCAGCAGTTTTTTCAAGGATGAGCGGATCCCGATCGCCGGCGTGCTGCTGAGCCTGGATGATATCGAGCACGGCATTATCCGCCGTTCGAAAAATAAATACAGCTTCGGCTACCTGGATAAATTCTTTGTACCGGAATTTGAACAACAGTTCCGGCTGCAGGTTGTGGATTATCGCATTCATTTCGCGCTGAATTGCGGTGCAAAAAGCTGTCCGCCGATCATGTTTTACAAGCCGGCTACAGTTGAAGAACAGCTTGACCGGTCTGCATTGCTTTATCTCCGCCGCTTTGCGCGATATGACCGTAAAAAGAACATCCTGTACGCGCCAGCATTATGTTCCTGGTACACCGCAGATTTTGGTGGAGAAGATGGGGTGATCGGGATAATGAAGCAGCACGGTATCGTGCCTCAGGACCAGGAGCCCGATGTCAAATACACCGATTACAATTGGACTTTATCGCTTTCAAATTATATTGAACCCTGACAAATTAATCATAACGCTATGGAAAAGAATCATTACTACAATGCGGCAGATTTAAAAAAATTCCCCTCGGTCGGCGAGTTCGGGAAGGATCTGGCGGATAAATTTTTTGCGTATTACAGTGCGGTATTCGCAGAGGGGGCATTGACGGCCCGTGAAAAATCACTTGTGGCATTAGCCGTATCGCACGCCGTACAGTGTCCCTATTGCATCGACGCATATGCGACGGACGCGACGGAGAAAGGCTGGAGTGAGCAACAGATGATGGAAGCCGTTCATGTCGCTGTGTCCATTCGCGGGGGCGCTTCCCTGGTACACAGCGTCCAGATGATGAACAAGGTTAAAGAAATAAGTATGTGATCCATGGCGCAGCTGACAAAATCACTGAAGGCCAGAAACAGCGACCTCGCTTCAGGTGCGCACCAGTTGGAAGTACTCGAGCATGCGGGTCCGGGTATTTCCTTTGCTGAAAAACTCCAGGGCTGCGGACTTTTTCCTCTCAAACCAACCGGTATCACCATATTCCAGGTGAACATCGGCCGAATGTGCAATCAGACCTGCGCCCATTGTCACGTTGATGCCGGACCTGACCGGACGGAGATCATGACGCGCGAGACAATGATGCAATGCCTCGCTGTATTGAAGGACCCATCATTGGAAACCGTCGACATCACAGGCGGTGCGCCGGAAATGAATCCCGACTTCCGGTGGTTTGTGGGCGAGATTAAGAAACTGAACAAGCACATTATCGTTCGGTGCAACCTGACCATCATCGTCTCCAATAAAAAGTATCACGACCTCCCCGAATTCTATAAAGCGCACAATGTCGAAGTCATTTCTTCCCTTCCTTTTTACGATGCTGATCGCACGGACCGCCAACGCGGCGAAGGGGTTTTTAAAAGTTCCATCGAAGCGCTGAGGCTGCTGAATGACGCCGGTTATGGAAAAGACCCAGGACTGCTGTTGAACCTCGTGTACAATCCTTCCGGCGCTTTTCTTCCGGCGAGTCAGGTCGAACTGGAACGGCAATTCAAAAAGGAACTGAAGAATCAGCACGACATCGTTTTCAATAACCTGTATTGTATCACCAATATGCCCGTTAGCCGGTACCTTGACTTCCTGATCCGTACCGGAAATTTTGAGAATTACATGGATAAACTTGTTGTGGCATTTAATCCGTCGGCGGCCGCGGGTGTCATGTGCCGCAATACCATCTCCGTTGGCTGGAATGGTTTCCTCTACGACTGCGATTTTAACCAGATGCTCGACCTTACCGTGCACGGCGCCCAGACCCACATCGCCGATTTCAACATTTCGGCGCTCAACCAACGCGATATCCGTCTTGGACAGCATTGTTTCGGCTGCACGGCCGGGGCAGGTTCAAGTTGTGGAGGGAGTACTGTTTAGGAGGGTGGATGTTGGATTCTGTAACGTTGAGGTGGATGTTGGATGGTGATTAGATGGAGATGACAGCAGTTGGACGCAGCGGGTTGAGGGTCGATATTGGGTGGTAGATATAACACCTGGACAGAGCACCTTTTTATTTGGATTAATTCCAAATAAGCGATAATGTTGTGGTTTCAACATGAATTTCGCGTCTACCAGGATATTTATTGCTGATCCGCAGCCCTTAACTGCCGCCGGCATATCCTATTTGATTGCCGGGAAACCGGAAATGACGATAGTAGGAAGCCTTAAAAATGGACAGGCGCTGATCGAACAAATCCAGGAAACAAACGCGGATCTGTTGATTGTAGATTACAACATCCCCGGGTTTCCCAACAAAAACGATCTCATCCAGGTAGCGTCGGAAATGCCCGGGCTCAAGATCCTCATCATCTCAAACGATAGCCATAAGGAGACCATTCTTGAACTTCTCCAGACCGGCATCCAGGGCTATCTGACCAAGGATTGCAGCCGGGAGGAGATTCTTTTAGCCGTCCAGTCAACGGCAAAAGGGGAAAAATTTTATTGTCACAAGATCCTCGATATCGTTATGGCAAAGCATATGGCGCCCGTGGAGGAGGACTGCGGGCCTACGGTCCTGACCGCCCGCGAAACAGAACTGCTGACACTGATCGCCAAAGGTCAGTCGACACAAAAAATAGCCAATTCGCTGAACCTTAGTCCTCATACCGTGCACACACACCGGAAAAACATCATCCGGAAGCTGAATATTAAGTCGCCTACCGAGTTCGTGATCTACGCGATCGACCTCGGACTTATCAAACCATAATACCCTCTATTAGGTATGTGTACCCGGATCTGGTTACGCTAAAATGCCACGCTAAAGCGATTGACCGTGCATGTCGACGCATCTACTTTTGTAGCGTTCAGCTTGCCCTCTTGCATTAACCCGCTGTAAACCTTATGACCATGAGGATTTTCTTTTTTCGCTACTGCTTTGCCACGCTTAAATTCTAGATCATCCGTGCGCAAGAACACGCTCAAATACTGGATCGGAAAGGTTCATCTCTGGTTGGGGCTCACGTCCGGGCTGGTGGTTTTTATCATCGCGATAACGGGCTGTATATACGCATTCCAGTCGGAAATACAGGACCTCACGCAACCTTACCGTTTTGTAGGGCAACAATCAAAGGCGTTTCTTCCGCCGTCCGAACTGAAGGCCATCGGTGAACGTGAACTTCCGGGGCGCAAGATACATGCCGTGTTATACGGCCAGGGAGGACAGGCAGCGCAGGTGATCTTCTTCGATTTCGAACCGAATTATCATTACTACCTCGTCTATGTCAACCCGTATACAGGCGCGGTGCTGAACGTAAAGAACATGGAGCGGGATTTTTTCCAGTTTATCCTCGATGGTCATTTCTATCTTTGGCTTCCCGCGGAAATCGGGCAGCCTGTGACAGCATCCGCGACGCTCATCTTTCTGGTCATGCTTATTACAGGGATTGTTCTGTGGTGGCCAAGGAACAAGAACGGCGTAAAACAAAGATTTACAATCAAGTGGAATGCGCGATGGCGTCGTAAGAATTATGACCTGCATAACGTGTTGGGTTTTTACGTCAGCTTTATCGCGGTCATTCTTGCGGCTACGGGATTGGTCTGGGGATTTCAATGGTTCGCCAGTGCTTACTACACCGCTGCGGGCGGAGAAAAATCGCTGGTATTCATGGATCCTTCATCGGATACAACCGCTGTATATGCTGAAAGCCGGCCGGCGATCGATCGGGTATGGGATCGTATGAAACGCGAGTATCCTGACGCCGCAACGCTGGAAGTTCATATCCCGGAGAATGGTGCCACCACGATCGGTGCCAGCGCCAATCTTGAAGCCGGTACGTATTGGAAAACCGATTACCGTTATTTTGATCAATATACTCTAGCGGAGGTCGGCGTGGATCATATCTACGGCAGGTTAAACCAAGCCACGGCGGCCGACAAACTCATGCGCATGAATTACGATATTCACGTTGGCGCCATCCTGGGATTGCCCGGCAAGATCCTTGCTTTTTTAGCCAGTCTCCTCTGCGCCAGCCTGCCGGTCACCGGCATTTATATCTGGTACGGAAGAAATTATAAAAACGAGATATCATTGAAGAAAAAATCCGAGCGGAGGGTCGAAAACACGCTGGAAAAAACCTCTCCTGCGCAATCAATGTAGTTTTGCTAACCGGTGACAAAACAGCAACAGCTGAGTTCCTGGTTATGAATAGTATGTTTCACAGGCAGCTGCTCCGCTGCAAGCCCTGGTACGATCGCTTTCACAATCTTTTCGAAGCCGCCATTGAACATTGGGCCATAAAAAATATAAACTTTCCCATTTTTTGAAAGCAGCGATCGGATGCGGGAGACCTCCCGCGAAACAGATTTGTTCGTCCAGAAAAAATTAATGTTGAAAAAGACGATCTTATCGTAGCGGATCTTGCCGGCTTTGAAATCTTTCCAGTCAACCTCGGAAAATTCAGCCCGCCCCGTAG
>DASPJC010000200.1:0-2878 GCA_035628815.1 Ohtaekwangia sp.
TCGACATCATATAGTTGACCGTAATATGCTTGCCGACGTCGCGGATAAAATCGAGGAACTTAAAGCCTTTGAACCAGTCGTAATTGTTTACCAGTTCGGCACCTGACCTGCCGGAGAAATCCAGAAATTTTTCCAGCTGCCTTTTAACGCAAGATTCATTGTGCCGGAGGATATCTTCCGACAGCAGGTTCCTTTCTGCCGATTTCCCGCTCGGATCGCCAACCATGCCGGTAGCACCGCCTACCAGCGCCACCGGCTTATGCCCGCAGCGTTGGAAGTGTACGAGGGTCATGATTTGTACGAGGTGCCCGATGTGCAGCGAGTCGGCTGTCGGGTCGAACCCGATATAACCGGCTGTGGATTCCTTGTTTAACTGGTCCTCCGTTCCGGGCATCACATCGTGCACCATACCGCGCCAGCGGAGTTCTTCTACAAAGTTCTTTTCCATGTTGTTTGCTGGCGCAAATATATACCCGATCCGTATATTATTAAATATCGCTATTCCACGATATAACGGTAAATCGGGTCGAGTTCGGTCGTGTAGTCCATACTGCAGACTTCCTCCAGCAGGCCGTCTTCAATATGATAAACCCAGCCGTGGATGGTCGGCTTATGTTCCGTTTTCCAGGCCTGCTGAACGATGGATGTCTTTGCCAGGTTAAGGCATTGCTCAGTTACGTTCAACTCTGTAAGTCTGTCGGCGCGTTTGTCCATGTCAGTGATCTGGTCCAGTTCGTCGCGGTGGATGCGGTAGGTATCCTTGATGTTCCGGAGCCACGTGTTTAAAAGGCCGTATTCATTGTTGGTCATGGCAGCACGAATACCACCACAGCCATAATGGCCGCAGACAATAATATGTTTCACCTTCAATACCTGCACGGCATATTGCAACACACTGAGCAGATTGAGATCGGCGTGAACGACCAGGTTGGCGACATTGCGATGCACGAAGATTTCTCCCGCCTCGGTGCCTGTTACCTCATTGGCAGGAACGCGGCTGTCGGAGCATCCGATCCAGAAAAATTCCGGCGTTTGTACGCGCGAATGTCTTTTGAAATATTCCGGATCATAATGTGTTCGCTCCTGGACCCAGGCCTTATTCTGCAACAGTAGTTTCTTGTGTGATTCCATTCGTTGTTAATGTTTTTTTAAGGAAAAATTCATTCATGGAAGAATAGCTCTTCTTGACCTCAACCCTGATATTCCGGCTGGGCGCGTTAAGCACAAAATCTTCGAGTGTATCGATAATGTCGGCGTCTATGAACTGGGAATAGCCCCCGTCGATGATGAGGTAGGCGCCATCCGGTATCCGTTCAAAGGTGCGGCGCAACAATGCCTTATTGAGAAAAGATACATCCTTGTTCAGGCGGAGCAGGTAGCTGTCGCCCTGGCGCACCAGTGTAATGGCCTGATGGAAATTCGACTTGAGCACGAAAACCAGCCCGGTGATGATACCGATGAAAATACCGATCAGCAGGTTGGTAAGCAGGATGGCTACCACCGTGACGACGAACGGAATGAACTGGGCCCATCCTTTTCTGAACATTTCGCGGTAGATCAAAGGCTTGGTCAGCTTGAATCCGGTGAGTATCAGGATACCGGCAAGCGCGGCCAGCGGGATGGTGTTGAGAAGATTCGGTATGAACATGACCGTTGTGAGCAGCATCAAACCGTGCAGTACCGTCGATAGTTTAGTCCGTGCGCCGGCGTTAATGTTGGCGGAGGTCCGGACAATTACGGCCGTGATCGGCAGGCCCCCGATAAGGCCGGAGAAAAAGTTTCCGATGCCCTGTGCCCTTAGTTCGCGATTAAGGGGTGTTATTCTTTTAAAATCGTCCAGTTTGTCGGCTGCCTCAATACTGAGCAGGCTTTCAAGGCTGGCGACCAGTGCGATGGTGACGGCCACAAGATAGACCTTTGGATTGGCGAAATTACCTGTATCAGGAAAGGTGAACAGCCCTAAAAATTCCTGGAAGTTATTGGCGACAGGTAAAGCAACGAGGTGTTCGGCGGGAACATTCAATGCAGGCGCGGCAACTTTAAAGAGCATATTGAGAAAGATACCCGCCAGTACCGCAATGAGCGGGCCCGGAACAAACCGGAGCGCTTTGATTTTTTTGATAAAAGAACTTTCCCAGAAGATCAGGATTACAATGGCTACAATGGCGATCACGAGCGCGCCAGGGGTAATGAAGTTGAAAGCATTGAAGATCTCGGTAAATGTGTTTTCACCGTCGGCCTGGACAAAATTTTCGTCGCCTTCAAAATCTTTGTCGTACCCCATGGCGTGTGGGATTTGTTTCAGGATGAGGATCAGACCAATGGCGGCAAGCATGCCCCGGATCACCGATACCGGAAAGAAGTGGCCTATCGTTCCGGCTTTAAATACGCCCAGCATGAATTGCAGGAAACCGGCCATGACAACAGCGCAAAGAAAAACTTCGTATGAGCCCAGGTCTGCGATCGCGGTAATAACGATGGCGGTAAGCCCGGCAGCAGGCCCGCTCACACTGAGATTTGAGCCGCTGAGGGTCCCGATCACGATCCCGCCGACGACACCCGCAATGACGCCGGATAATAAAGGTGCGCCGGAAGCAAGGGCGATGCCGAGACATAACGGGAGCGCTACAAGGAAGACAACCACGCTTGCCGGCAAGTCGTATTGTAAATTTCCAAATGGATTAGAAACATGTCGCATAAAGCAAAAAAAATGTTGTTTTTAGAAATGATTAAAGTCAATGCATAAGCCCCGGGGGACGTGCAGCATACCATCACGTCGTGATCAGACTAAACGCGCTGGTAAACAAACCTGATTAGAAAGAAATTTACTGACAGTAAGTTGTCACGCCCATGGTGGCGGGCTGATCGTCTCGGCGCT
>DASPJC010000201.1:0-3258 GCA_035628815.1 Ohtaekwangia sp.
ACCGGCTACCGGAACACAAACCATTTCAGTAAAACTCGTTTCTTCCGGCATGAGGCCACAAACACCAGCCGGTGCACAAACGTACTCAGCAAAAGCGCCACCGTTCAGTGTCTCTCCCAATACCCGATCACCGACCTTAAAGTGTCGCACGTTTTTCCCGACTTCCTCGACGATCCCGGCAAAATCTGCGCCCAGAACCTTGTCTTTGGGTTTAAACAATCCAAAAGTGAATCGCGCAAAAAAAGGCTCGCCCCGGAGAATATGCCAGTCGGCAGGGTTAGCCGAGTTCGCAATTACTTTAACAAGGATGTGACCATCTTTTACGTGTGGTCTTTCCACTTCCTCCAGTTGAAGAATTTCGGGGCCACCGTATTTTGTCTTAGTAAAAGCTTTCATATTCGTTGTTATCACGCTGGGGTTCATCTTCGATGGCGCTCCACCGTCACATATCTCATATCAAGTATTATTCGCTCCCATCCGTTCATCGTCTTCGGGCATAACCCACTGAAACAACACCGCCAGCACAACGACCGCAATACAACCGATGATATTATAAAACAGAAATGCGATACCCGTGAAGAAGTAGCAATATAAAACGATCGCCTCGGCAATTAACGCGGCCCAGAATACCGCGGTGCCTTTCACGAATTTGACGTAAAACGCCGTCAGGAAAATTCCGAGGATTGTACCGTAGAAAAGTGAACCTACGATGTTCACAAATTGAATCAGGTTCTCGGCAAAACTCGCCAGCATCGCAAACACCATCGCCAGCAGCGCCCATAAAACCGTAAATACACGGGAAGCAGCCAGGTAATGTTCAGAGCTCTTACCTTCACGGAAAGATCTTTTATAAATATCAACGCAGGTCGTAGACGCCAGCGCGCTCAACTCCCCCGCCATCGACGACATTGCCGCAGAAAACATCACCGCCAGCAACAACCCGATAATCCCATGCGGCAAATTGTGCAGCACAAAATTGAGAAAAATGTAATCGGTATCCTGCGTCTTTGCGCCCGGTACGGCTTTCCCGATCGTCGCCCGCACCGAATCGCGCAAGGTCGCTTCCGCTGCCGTCAGCTGTGTTACTTTGCTGCGCTCGTTTTCAATGACCGTCTTATCCCCGTCCTGAATAGCCGAAACCAAACCGTCTACCGCCCTTCTTTTTTCGGCATACAACGCCGCATAGTCATCTTCCAGCGCGCGCAACGCACCAGCCTGATCGGTTTGCAACGCCCGTTCTTTCAATACCTCATTGTGAAAAACCGGCGGCTGGTAAAACAAGTAAAAGACAAAGACCAGCACACCGATAAACAGAATCAAGAACTGCATGGGAATTTTGAGCAACCCATTAAAGATCAGTCCCAACCGGCTTTCGGCAATTGAACGGCCGCCGAGGTAGCGCGCAACCTGTGACTGGTCTGTACCAAAATACGACAGGAATAAAAACGTACTTGCGATCAGGCCCGACCAGATGTTATAGCGATCGTACGGATCGAACTCGAGGTTGATAAGGTTGAATTTTCCAAGCTCGCCGGCCAGCTGAACCGTGTCACCGAAGGAAACGCCGGAAGGCAGCATGGTGAAAGCAAGTATCCCCGCCAGTATCATACCGCTCATGATCACGGTCATCTGCTGGCGCTGCGTAATACTCACCGCCTTCGTGCCGCCTGAAACGACATAAATAATGACTAATGTTCCAATCAGCACGGTAGTCAAAGTGACCGGCCAATGCATAATGGTCGACAGGATGAGCGCCGGTGCAAACAAGGTAATCCCGGCCGACAAACCGCGGAGCGTCAAAAACATCATCGCTGCCAGCGAACGCGTTTTAAGATCGAACCTGCCTTCAAGGTACTCGTAAGCGGTGTACACTTTCAAGCGGTAATAAATGGGTACCATCGTGACGGAAATGATCACCATCGCCAATGGCAAACCAAAATAAAATTGCAGGAAACGCATGCCGTCCTGGATCGCTTGCCCGGGTGTAGACAAAAAAGTAATTGCGCTGGCCTGGGTAGCCATAATGGATATGCCGATCATCCACCATTTCAATGTGCCGTCGCCCTTGAGATAATTCTCTGCAGTCCTGGTCTTGCGTGTTTTCCACACTCCAAACGCGACGATAAAAATAATCGTCCCGCCTAATACGATCCAGTCGAGGTAATTCATGCAAAGTGCCAGGTTAGCCAGAAATACAACGCGATCTGAATAACCAAAACACCGAGCACTAAAATGTACCAGTGGCGCCAGGATTTAAAAACGGGGGGCTTTTCCATGGGAGTGTTCAGATGTGTTGATGTGTTGATGTGTTGGTGTGTTGATGTGGTTATTCAGTCATTTACTAAAGTTACCGGCTGCTTTATACTCACTTATTTACTTATTTGCTCATTTACTCATTTCATTTCTCACCCAGGGAAACGATGTTGGCAAACAGCTTATACGCTCCGGGGACGCCCTCCGGAAGTTCGCGGAAAAACGACAGGCCGGTGTAAATGTAATATCCTTTTCCGTACTGCGTTACGAGCAGGCTTCCGTCCATTGGGTTCTCACCGCGGTCGTTCATCGAAAGGATCGCCTCGACGGATGGATCCCATTGGTCCGGGAAATACAAACCGCGCTCCTGCACCCAGCCTTCGAAATCTTTTGGCGTGATCTTGTTCGGGACATTCATTACAGGATGATCCGGTTTTAATATCCTGACATCAGCATTCTCTTCTGTGACACGGTTGCGCGAAAGGCGTATCGGTACCGGTGCAAATTTTTCTGTTTTTAATCCACCGTTGGTGTTGTATTGAACGACCAGGGTCCCACCATCCTTAACGTACGTCAGGAGTTCTGGCATGACGAACGGCAGGCGCGTATGGGTATTTAAAGCGCGAATTCCCAATACTACCGCATCGAGGCGTTTCAGGTTTGCCAGTGTAATTTCCGCATCTTTCATTTCCCATACGTCGTACCCCATATGGCGCAGCGCCGACGGAACATCATCACCGGCACCCTTGATGTAACCAATCCGATTACCGGACTTTTTCAAATCGACTCTGACGAGTTTCGCCGATGCTTTGGGAAGTAACGTCTGTGTCGGGAGATGGTCGTATGCAACGGTCTGGATACCCAGATCAAATGATCTTCCATCGATCGTAGCCACTGCTTTCAGATTTGAAATATTCTCCGCCGATGCGGGATAAATCATGAAGTTTTTAACCGCTTCATCACCCGCCCTGCCGAGCTCAAAACTCAGCTGCGCAGGTTCCGAAC
>DASPJC010000202.1:0-6215 GCA_035628815.1 Ohtaekwangia sp.
CGGAAAGCCGGTCGCATACGACAGCATGATCACCGTCTTGTCAAAGGCCGACATTGTCCTATTTGGCGAACTGCACGACAATGCCATCAACCACCGGCTCGAGTTGCAGGTTATCAAAGACCTGTATGCCCTCCCCAACGACATGGTTGTTGGTATGGAGATGTTTGAAGCGGATGACCAGATCGTACTCGATGAATATCTGGCGGGTACCATTGAAGAACGTCACCTGCTGTCGGAAGCAAAAGTGTGGGACAACTATGGAACTGATTACAGGCCTGTCGTGGAGTTCGCACGCGAAAACCGGTTAAAGGTGATCGCTACAAACATCCCGCGTCGTTATGCCAACCTGGTGTTCAGAGAGGGTATCGCTGCGCTTGATGGCCTGAGCCAGGAGGCAAAACAATGGATCGCACCGCTACCGGTAAAAATTGATCTGACGTTGCCGGGGTACAAAACGCTGGGCAGTATGGAAGGTCATGGCACAAATGCCGGAGGTAGTCATATGGCGCTGGCTCAGGCCATAAAAGATGCCACGATGGCCCACTTTATTATGAAACACCGGAATGGCATTGTCATGCATCTGAATGGAGCATATCATTCGAAGAACTACGAAGGAATTCAATGGTACCTTCGCCAGCGGCAAAAGGATCTCAAGATCATCACCATTCATTCGGTAGAGCAGCAATCGATTGATGGTCTCGCAGACGAAAATCTCAACACCGCCGATTTCATCATCTGCATCCGTGGCGGCACACCGGCTAGGTAAAGACGAACCCGCGACCAGCTTCGCCTTCGACAAAGTCAACCTGCTTTCCGATGACATACATCGTATGACCTTTTTCCACGTAAACGGTAATGTCGTCGATGCGATATTCCAGGTCAGTACTCTTCTTCTTATCAAAACCGATGATCATGGAAGCGCCTCCGCATCCGCCGCCACGGATTCCTACACGCAGACCGTAATCGGCTGGAATGTTTTTCGTTTCCATGATCTTCCGGATCTCCTCCGCTGCCCGTTCGGAGATCGTTACGGGATGCATATTATCGAACATGGCGTTAAAGTATGGCGATTTTGGTATTATCGTTCAAAGCCCGGTCAAAAGGCCTTGGCCGACATTGTCTCAAAAGTATTAACTTTCAAAACCTAAATAAAGTTTAATTACCGTATGGAAGTCCTCATCGAGTTTGGCAAGATCCTGATCCCTGCTTCGGTCGTATTGTATGGCGCCTATCTTCTGGTCAGATCGTTTATCCAAAAAGAAATTACCATGAGAAAACTGGAAGTAAGAAGCCGGAGCATTGAAACGATTCTGCCCAACCGCCTGCAGGCTTATGAACGGATCACGCTGTTCCTGGAACGTATATCCCCGCAGAATCTCCTGATCCGCCTGAGCGCTCCAGGCCTGGCCTCGCGGGAATTTCAGCAGCTCCTCCTCAGCGAGATCAGGAACGAATATAACCACAACGTGTCGCAACAGGTATATATGAGCGAGGAAGTGTGGAACCTGGTGAAGAACGCGAAGGAAGATCTTATTGTCGTCATCAACGATGCCGCCGGCGAGATGGGACCCGAATCCAGCAGCATTGATCTCTCCAAGAAGATCTTCGAAAAAGCGGTTAATAAGTCAGTTGATCCCATAGCCCACGCGCTCTCCGAGCTGAAAAGGGAGATCCAGCAGATATTTTAGCGCATCCCGTGGCCAGGAATATTTTCTTCGATATGGCCCTGAACAAAGCTTCCCGCATCATGGGTAAGCCCGGTCGCGTCCTGGTTTTGGTGACTAAACTTTCACAAAAGCTCGGCCGCGTCAAATGGAGCGAGTTCAACCGCCGGGACGTGAAGGAAAAATTTTTTACAATGGGCCGGATGATGAAGGCCTACGTGAAAGGGGAGTATCGGCAGATCCCCTGGAAACCTTTGTTGTTAATAGCAGCGGCGGTAATCTACTTCGTTAATCCAATCGATCTTATCCCTGACTGGATTCCTGGCCTCGGCCTTACAGACGACCTGGGTATACTGCTCACCGTTTACAACGCCGTTGGGCACGAGATTGAAAAATTTATTGCCTGGGAAAAAGCAACCGGCATAGAGAAAACAATATGAAAACAGCACTACTGGCGGGGGGTACAGGATTGATCGGCAGGCAGCTTCTTGATCTGCTGCTGGAAAGCAGCCGGTACGAGCAGGTGATTGCACTCACGCGAAGCGATCTGCCGAACCATTCAAAATTGGTGCAGGTGAAGACCGGCCTGGACGAACTTGATGAAAGAATGACGGGTCTCAAAGCAGATGATGTTTTTTGTTGCCTGGGAACCACCATGGCCAAGGCCGGGTCGAAGGAGAATTTTTATAAGGCCGACTTTGAATATCCACATCAGCTGGCAGCGAACAGCTTTGCTTCCGGAGCCAGACAATTCCTGTTAGTGTCTGCATTAGGCGCCGACAAAGATTCTTCGATTTACTATAACCGCGTTAAGGGAGAGATCGAAGCAGCGGTTACGAAAACGGGCTTTGAAACACTGCACATTTTCAGGCCATCGCTGCTGCTCGGGCCCCGGCAGGAGAAGAGGCCCGGCGAGGATACCGCAAAACTTCTTTATAAAATTTTCGGGTTCCTGATTCCTGCAAAATACCAGGCGATTGATGCCATAAAAGTGTCGCGGGCAATGCTGCATTTTGCGCGCCAGGATCAACGCGGCATTTTTATCCACGAATCAAAACAGATGCAAAATTTTTGACCGCGTATTCCTATGATCACCGTAATTCAACGCGTTTCGCAGGCTTCGGTAACGATTAATTCCATCGTAAAGGCGACGATCAACGATGGACTGCTGGTGCTAGTCGGCATCGAGGATGCCGATCAACAGGACGACTTAGAATGGCTGGCCGCGAAAATCGTGAACCTGCGGATCTTCAATGATTCCGACGGTGTGATGAACGTGAGTATCAAGGATAGCGGGGGAGATATTATCGTGGTGAGCCAGTTCACCCTTCATGCCAGTACCCGCAAGGGGAACCGTCCCTCCTATATCAAAGCGTCTAAACCCGACATCGCGGTTCCGCTGTATGAAAGGTTTGTAAAAACGCTCGGTGAAAATCTTGGCAAGCCTGTGTTGACCGGCGAATTCGGTGCCGATATGAAAGTTGCATTGATCAACGATGGACCCGTCACCATTATCATCGACAGTAAGAACAGGCAATGAAAGGCCTCGAAGTTATAAAAGGAGACATTACCAAACTGGAAGCGGACGCCATCGTCAACGCGGCGAATAGCGGCCTCAATGGCGGGGGCGGTGTGGATGGCGCCATTCACCGCGGGGGGGGACCGGCAATCGTGGAAGAGTGTAAAATGATCCGTAATCGCCAGGGTGGTTGCCCGACAGGCGACGCGGTGATTACTTCAGGCGGTGATCTTAAAGCCAGGTATGTCATTCACGCAGTCGGCCCCGTCTGGCACGGCGGTAACAATCGCGAAGACGAATTGCTTGTCAGTGCTTATCAGAACAGCCTGCGCCTGGCAATGGTGTATAACGTGCGGACAATTGCATTTCCAAATATCAGCACGGGTGTTTACGGCTTCCCGAAGGAACGTGCCGCGGCATTGGTTGTCCGGGAAGTGAGCCGTTTCATTTCGGGCGAAACGACCGCTATGGACCGCATTATCTTTTGTTGTTTTGACGACGAAAACTTCGCGCTTTATAGAGATTTGCTGAAAGTTAAATAACGAAACTGCATGACCATAAGAACCGCCTGCTGTATTCTCTCATTTGCCGCGGGCATTACCACCGGATCGGCGCAAAAAAATTACGGGTTGAAACCGCAGACCCTGCCGGAATACCGGGCAGCGTCACAAGCTGATTCCAGGAAGGAACTGGTGGACCTGGAAAAATTTATCCCGGGTATCGTGCTGGATATCCATTATGCGACGGAAAACAATTTCACCGGTCAGCGGATCTACAACCTTGCCAGGGCGTATGCGCGAAAGCCCGTAGCGATAGCGTTGAAAAAGGTTCAGGCAGATCTCAAGGCGCGGGGACTGGGAATCAAGATTTTCGATGCCTACCGTCCGTACAAGGCGACGGTAAAATTTTATGAAGTATACGGCGATACAACCTACGTGGCTTCGCCCTACCGGGGATCACGGCATAACCGTGGCTGCGCGATCGATATGACGCTGATCGATCTGAGCACAGGGCAGGCGCTTAAAATGCCCACAGGATATGATTCATTCCGGAAAGAAGCATGGCCTTCGACGCCCGCCAAAGATCCTGAGGCCGGAAAGAACCGCGCGCTGCTCATCAAGGCGATGCAACAACACGGTTTCAAAGTCAACAGCTCGGAATGGTGGCATTTTGATTTTATCGGCTGGAAGCAGTATGAGATCCTCGATATCGATTTTGAAGAACTTGAATAAACAGCTCACCCATTCAGCCTTATGTCACTACAGGAAACCCAACAACAAGTAGATGCGTGGATCAAGACCACCGGCGTCCGTTATTTCAATGAACTCACCAACATGGCGATGCTCACCGAGGAAGTGGGAGAGGTGGCGCGCATCATTGCCCGGCGCTATGGTGAACAGTCGGAAAAAATTTCAGACAAAGACAAGGACCTTGGTGACGAATTAGCCGACGTGCTGTGGGTCGTGATCTGTCTAGCAAACCAGACAGGTGTAAACCTCGAAGAAGCCTTCCGCCGCAACCTCGAAAAGAAAAATGCGCGCGATAAGGACCGCCACGGGCAAAATCCCAAGCTGCAGTAACACGACGGTAAAATGTGCCTGTGTGCGTTTGGAGCTGTACGGAAATTAAAGGAGTTTAGCGAAGCCTTAACCTACACCCTATGGCCGACAATCAACGGTTCCTTGCCCTGGACGTTTTCCGCGGGATGACAGTATGCTTCATGATCATTGTCAATAACCCCGGCTCCTGGAGCAGCATATATTCACCTTTAACGCATGCGGGATGGCATGGATTCACTCCGACAGACCTCGTCTTTCCTTCTTTTCTGTTTGCTGTCGGAAATGCCATGGCGTTTGTCATGCATAAATATGAAGCGCAGGGCGATGCCGCTTTCTGGCGAAAGACCCTGAAGCGTACCCTGATCATTTTTCTCATTGGTTACCTGATTTCCTGGTTTCCGTTTTATGATTTCAACGCCGGCCATTTCAGGCCGATTGGTTCCACACGGATCCTCGGTGTACTGCAACGGATCGCATTATGTTACTTCTTCGCTTCCATTATCATACATTATTGTTCCAGGAAGATGACCATTGCGATCAGTATTGCTTTGCTGCTGGGGTATTGGATCATCCTGTATGTTTTTGGTGACCCGAACGATCCTTACAGCCTTTCCGGTTATGCCGGAAACGCACTTGACTTTCTCGTCCTGGGGAAAAATCATTTGTATCGTGGTGAAGGTGTGCCCTTTGATCCGGAAGGTATTCTCAGTACCCTGCCGGCTATCGTGAATGTTATCGGAGGATACCTTGCGGGGGATTTTATTCGCAGGCATGGCAACACCTATGAGACGATTGCAAAACTCCTCCTTGCAGGTTGTGCATTGATCCTGATCGCCCTGACCTGGCATCTGGCTTTTCCGATCAACAAAAAGATATGGACGAGCTCGTTTGTGCTGGTCACCGTGGGCATCAGCCTGACGATCCTGCCCGCGCTGATGTATGTTATCGAAATACTGAAAAAGCGGGGGTGGACGAACTTCTTTGTTGTGTTCGGCCGGAACCCATTGTTCATTTATTTACTTTCTGACGTGCTGATCATTCTTTTTCACCTTGTCCCCGTCGGTGATAAGATGATAGCCCAATGGTTGTACCGCGATGTATTTGGAAGTTTTGCCTCGCCAATCAATGCGTCGCTGTTGTTTGCCCTCTTCTTCATGTTGTTGAACTGGTCGGTTGGCTACTGGCTGGATCGAAGGAAAATTTATATCCGGGTATAGTGCCATGCGTTGTTGTCCAGGCACCACGGGTTTCTACACGGCGAGCAGGTTATCCCGGAGTACAGGAACAACATGATATTGATCCGGTGTCAGGCAGAACCTGATGTCCTCGTGGATATTCAGTTTTGCAAGGCGCTGCACATGGCTGGAATCTTTCAGAAAACCGGCCATATCGTCTTTTGCCAGCAGGTAGAGGTGTTGTGCTGCCAATGGAGCGTCGCAGGCCGGATGATGATCCTGCTTTAAAGCGTCCACA
>DASPJC010000203.1:0-3032 GCA_035628815.1 Ohtaekwangia sp.
TCTGACAGAGATGAGCCACTCGAAGCCGTGCTCGCGGGCCGATAACACTACTTCGCCGCCGTCGTTGGTGAACTTGATGGCGTTGGTCATCAGGTTCCTGATCACCAGGTTGATGGTGTTGGAATCGGCAAAGGCGATCGCGTTTTGAGGGACATCGTTAGTGAGCTTTATGTCTTTACCCTGGACCGGGCTCAGCAGTTGAATATTTTCATCGACCAGTTTGCTCAGGTTGATCTTGGCGGCCTGCAGGTTCAGCTTATCCATTTGCAACAGCGTCCAGTCCAGCAGGTTGTTGAGCAACGTTCGCGTATGATTAAACCGGATCTTCAGTTCCTGGGTATGCTTGTGCATTTCTTCGGGCTTCACGGCACCTTTGTCGATAAGGTCGAGCAAGCCGGCCAGGGCGTTGATGGGCGATCGCAAGTCGTGCGAAATAATAGAAAAAAACTTGTCTTTAACCTGGTTAAGCCGCTCCAGTTCTTCACTGCGTTTTTCCATTTCATCCTGATGCTGCAGCAATAGCATATTGATCTTCCTGCGGCGCTGGCCACTCCGGTAAACTGTAATCAATAAAATACCGCTTAGCGCCATTACAACCACCAGGATATTCCTGACAAACTCCTGTTTCTTCAATGCGTCCTCCTGGCTTGCCTGCTTGCGGCTCAATACTTCGATCTGGAAATCCCGGGCCTCTGTTTCAAATCTTATCTGGTCACGAAGCAGTTTACCCTGCATCTCCTGACTGAACAAAGTATCCTCAAGCATCTTGTACTGCTTAAAGTAAGTCAGCGCCTTTTGATGATCGCCCTTGGCTTCCCATAGCATCGACAATTGATTAAGACACCTGATTTCCAATACTCGGGCATTAAGCGACCTTGCCATACTGTGGCTGTTGGCGACTTTGGCGAGCGCTTCGTCATAATTACCCTCCTTGGCCAGCACGCGTCCTCGTCCCAGTTCCACTTCAGCGACGCCGAAACGATTGTTCGTCTTTGCGTGTAACGCATAGGTGGTGTCGTAGTATTGCTTGGCTCTTACAAAGTCATTCTTACTGGCATAGGCATTCGCTATTTTCGTCAATACCCGCGGTTCAAGAACGCGCTCATCATATTTACGGGTGAGTCGCAGCGACGATTTCAACATGACCAGTGCGGAATCATACTCGCCCCGTCTCAGCAATACATCCCCGATCTCGTCATAGGCATAGGGAATACCGACGACATCTCCCTGGTCCTCGCTCATTTTTTTGGATAGGTACAGATGATCCATGGCCTGGTCATACTGCCCCAGTTCCTTGAAGACCCGTCCCACATTGTGCAGTGCGACGAGCATACGGAAGGTATCCTGCACCGCGCTGGCGATGCGATGCGACTGTGTAAAATAAAAAAACGCATCATCGTATTCCCCGAGATCGTAGTGATCGTTGCCGATGTTGTTATAGTCGCGGGAGATCATCACGCTATCCTTCAGCGCAATATCATGTTCAAGCGAAAGGTTATCATACCGCAGGGCCATGCTGTAATTGCCACTGCTGGTGAAAAGGTTGGCGGCGTTCTGATAGGCCAGGACTTTATAAACGGGCTGGTCTACTTTATCGGCGAGGGCCAGCGCTTCTTCACTGAGTTTGAAACTTTCTGTGATGTCCGCAAAAATGTAAGCCGTTGACAACTGGGTCAACAGGCGTATCCGAAGCGTATCGGAAAGATCCTGTTGCAGGGTCTTTTTGAGACTGTCGATTTTTTTCTGGTCCTGCGCCGTGGCGACGTTGAGAAGCAGTACCAGAAAGAGCACCGAAAAAAAACCTTTCAAGTATGTCAGGTAAAAATTATTCTCCAAAATCCGCATATAATTATCAGTGCAAGCGCCAGCGGCGTTAAGTATTTCCAGGATAAACTCATCAGTTGATCAACCCTGAGGCGGGGATACGTCCACCGAACCCACATCTGCAGCGCTACGAAAAGTAACGCTTTGCTCAACAACCAAAAAATCCCCCAGAGGGTTGAAGTTATCGTACCGGGTATCCCGCTGGTCCATTCCGCCAGTCTTAAAAAAGCGATATTCGGCAGCGGTGTACTCCAACTTCCAAAAAATAATACTGCCCCTAATATACTGACTAAAAGCATCATTCCATATTCCGCGAGCATTATTACTGCCCAGCGGAACCCGGAGTATTCGGTGTGGAAACCCGCCACAATTTCCGATTCGGCTTCCGGCAGGTCGAATGGAGCCCTGTTGCACTCGGCCAGGGAAGTAATAAAAAATATAATCCATACAGGAAACAGCCATGGCATTCTGAACACATTCCAGGAGACGAAGCCACCGATCCGGGTTACATCAATGTCCCAGGCAGTGATTCCAAAAAGGTAGCCGGGCCTGTCGCTGAAAAGACTTTGCTGATAGGAGATCTGCTGCAAATCGGCCGTTTCGCAAACGATGCAAACGCACAATACCGAAAGTCCCAACGGTACTTCATAAGAAATGATCTGGGCCGCGGATCGCATCGTTCCCAACAGGCTGTATTTGTTATTGGAGCTCCACCCCGCCATAACAATACCCACAACGTCGAGGGATATGATCGCCAGCAGGAAAAATACCGCTGACGATATCCCGGCGCCCTGCCACGAAGGTGCTAGCGGCAACACGGAAAACCCAGCAAAGACACAGGCAAAAATCACCAGTGGTGCCGCTTTGAATAAGCGGCGGTCCGCGTTCGCCGGAACGAGGTCTTCCTTTTGAATCAGCTTGACCAGATCAGCGACGCTTTGAAGCAATCCATAGTAGCCGGTTTCCATCGGACCAAGCCTGTCCTGGATAAAAGCCGAGATCTTCCGCTCGGCGTAGATGGCCATGACGGTGTACAGCAGTAAAAAAGGCAAAATAAAAACGAGTGTCGTCACAGCGCTGTGAATTGTCTTGAAGAAGCTAAAAATACGGAAGTTGCACTACCTTTTATACGGTTGGCTTTAATTCCAAAGCGAATGCTTTTCCAGTTCGACACTTTGATGAAAGAACATCTGCGCCGCCGCCTCAAA
>DASPJC010000204.1:0-22011 GCA_035628815.1 Ohtaekwangia sp.
ATGGAAAAGAAGTCAAAAATCAGATTGGGATCACTGGTGCTCGGCATTCTGACGGCCGTTGCGATCGTTATTTCCCAGCTGTTTTACTTCCATGCCCCGGCAGAGATAAAGAAAGAAATCAAGCAGGAGCAGCAGGAGAAACAAAGCGGTGATGAAGCTTTTTTCACCCAGCCCTCAACCACGGTAACATCATCCGCCCATGTAGAGCCGCTGCAGGAGAATTTCTGCCTGTTTGAGATCATTTTAGAAAACGAGGACAATGCCGATCGCAGCAGCGATTTCGGGCTCCCGATCCATTCTTTTTTTCAGACACTTTTCGGCACGCTCATCTCGCCGAACGCCCCCTGAGTAGCGATCATCGGACAACCGCGTTATGACCTTTTATAACGCACCCTGAACTTTTCTCTAATTTTCATTTTATACCGACATGCAAAACAAAGGATTAATCATTTTTCTTTCGGCTATTGTAGCCATCTGGTGCTTCTATATTTTATCGTTCACGTTCGTATCCAACCGGATTCAGCGCGAAGCGATCGCCGCGGCAACCAGTAGTGACGGCGTTATCGACCTTAACAAAAAGCAGGCTTACCTTGATTCGGTATGGAACGTGCCCGTCTATAACCTTTTCGGCGCGAGTTTCACATACCAGGAGGTGAAAGCACAGGAATTAAGTCTTGGACTCGACCTGCAGGGTGGTATGCACGTTACCCTTGAAATCTCTCCGGCCGATATCGTGAAAGGACTCAGCGAGAACAACCAGGATCCCGCCTTTCTTGAAGCCCTCCGCGTCGCCACCGAGCAACAGAAGACCAGCCGCCAGAATTTCAGCACGTTGTTTTTCGATGCCTATCGCAAGGCTAATCCCGGCAAGCGGCTTGCCTCCATTTTCTCCAACGCTACCACGCGCGGAAAAATATCCAATAGCGACAGCGATGCCCAGGTCATGAGCGTGATCGAACAGGAAATTGACGGCGCCATTGAGCGCTCTTTTACGATCATCAGGAACCGCCTCGACCAGTTTGGCACCACACAGCCCAACGTTCAGCTTCTCCCGGGAAAGGGGAGCATCCAGGTGGAAATCCCTGGTGCTGACAACCCGCAACGCGTGCGGAAACTCCTCCAGGGCGTTGCACGACTCGAATTCTGGGATGTCGTTGACCCAATGGCTAACCAGCAGGTAAACAAATCCCTTCTGGCTATTAACGACCTGTTGGTGCAGGAAGAGAAGAACGCCAAAAAGAATGCGCAGACGGATAAGGGACAAACTCCGGCGCCGGAGAAGACTGAAGACCTTTCACAACTATTAGGGGATACTACTGCTGCGGCAACAGATACAACCAATACGGCCGGCGGACTTGATTCGCTGCAGAATCTTAATATTTCTCCGCTGTATTCGCTGAGCAAGCCAGCTGGCGCATTCCGCTATAGCATCAAGGATACTTTCAAAATCAATGATATCTTCCAGCGGCAACAGATCCGGAACATGCTTCCCCGCAATATCCGTGTAGCCTGGGGCAACAAACCCAGCGCTTACAACGGCGGGCAGGAAGCGCTGGATCTTTACTTCCTCGACATCGGCCGCAATGGTAAGGCGCGCCTGACGGGTGAAGTCATTACCGACGCCCGCAACGATGTGGATGAATACGGTAGCCCTGCCGTTAGTATGAAAATGAATGCTACTGGCACCCGGGTATGGGCCAAGTGGACCGCCGAAGCATCCGCCAAATCGCCGAAAGGAAGGATTGCAATCATGCTGGACAACACCGTTTACTCTGCGCCTTCCGTCAATGGGGAAATACCCAACGGAAATTCGCAGATCTCCGGGAACTTTACGATCGATGAAGCAAAGGATCTTGCCAACGTATTGAAGGCAGGTTCGCTTCCTGCGCCAACCAAAATCGTTGAAGAAACATCGGTCGGCCCTACATTGGGCCAGGAGTCGATCCGCAATGGTATAATTTCCATTGTCGTAGGGTTCCTGATTATTATCTTTTTCATGTTCATCGTTTACAACGCAGCAGGCTGGGTTGCCGACCTCGCGGTTGTACTGAACCTGATCTTCCTCCTTGGAATTCTTGCATCCTATAACTCAGCACTGACCTTGCCGGGTATCGCGGGTATCCTGTTATCGCTGGCCATCGCGGTCGATGCGAACGTACTGATCAACGAACGTGTGAAAGAAGAGATCAACGCCGGAAAGCCGATCGATGCTTCCATTAAAGCGGGATACAAGGGCGCGTTTTCGGCGATCATCGACTCGAACGTTACCACGCTGATCAAAGGTTTTGTACTGCTGGCCTTCGGATCCGGGTTGATCTATGGCTTTGCACTCACGCTGATCATTGGTATTCTCTGTTCATTCTTCACATCGGTGTTCTTTACCCGGGTGATCTTCGAATACTACACCCGTCGCGGCAAGTCGATCAGCTTTTCACAAGGATGGTCGAAAAGACTTTTCCGCAGCATCAACATCAATTTCATCGGTAACCGCAAGATCTATTATACCATCTCTTCGGTGGTCATCGTCGCGGGTATTGTCATGATGGTGATTAAAGGCGGATTTAACTACGGTGTTGATTTCAAGGGTGGCCGGACCTACGTGGTAGCCCTCGATAAGGCGGTAACCGCAAACGACATCCGTGAGAGTCTTACGGTCGCATTTGATGGCGCCCCGGAAGTGAAGTCATTCGGAAGCGATACGAAATATAAGATCACGACCGACTACCTTATTGACAACGACTCCGATGAAGCTACTGCATTGGCGGAACAAAAGCTTCATGACGGATTATCGGAACTGTCGGGAAATAAAATAACCGTACTCAGTACCTATAAGGTTGGTCCCACCATTGCGACCGATATCAAGATCTCGGCGATCTATTCGCTGCTTGTCGCGGTTGTCCTGATGTTCCTCTACATCCTTATCAGGTTCCGGAAATGGCAATTTGCCCTTGGTACGGTCGTCAGCCTTTTCCATACCGTGTTAGTGGTGTTGGCAATGTTTGTACTGCTGGGCGATATTATGCCTTTCTCCCTCGAGATTGACCAGTCATTCGTAGCTGCTATCCTTACCGTTATTGGGTACTCCATCAACGATAGTGTGGTGGTATTTGACCGCGTCCGGGAGTTCCTCGGCGTCAAGAAAAGTCATGAGTCTACGGCCCTGGTCGTTAACAATGCGCTTAACGATACCTTAAGCCGGACGCTGATCACCGGTATGTCAACTATTTTTGTGATCCTCATCATGTTCATCTTCGGTGGTGAAACCATCAAGGGCTTCACCTTTGCCATGCTGATCGGTGTGCTCATCGGAACATACTCCTCACTGTGTATTGGAACGCCGGTGCTGGTTGATTTCTCCAAAGACCAGAAGCAGCCTGACAATAAAGCTGTCGCGGGTAAACAACCGGTGACCGCATAGCGGCATACATCGCTGTAAAGAAAAGGCTCCCGAAAAGGAGCCTTTTTTTTGTACGGTGATGAGGTTTTTAATGAGTCATCGTCCTGCGGTACTTGCGCGCGTTCCACAGCGCCTGCTTTCGGATCGCATTGTGAATGCTGGCATTGATTTCATACCCGATCAGGAGCACGATGGTGATCAGCTGTATCCATACCATGATGGCGATCAATACACCGATCGATCCATAAACCTTGTTGTAGGTTGCAAAATTGGTAACGTAAAAAGAGAACGCGTACGATACGGCCAGCGTCAGTAAAGTAGCGATCAGGGACCCGATCGAAAAAAAGCGCCAGTTATAATGGATGGCCGGTCCGAAAAAGTAAAGTGTTGAAATGGCCAGAAAGAAAACAATGAAGATCACCACAAAGCGCAGAGCGAAGATGAGAAAGACCGTGAAATCGGTAATGTTAAGCCACTCAAACTGCGTCAGGTATTCCAAAACCAGCTGACCGATCACCAGGAGGACAATGGCCAGGAATACGACGAATGCCAGGTTCAGTGTAAGGGCGGTTGCAATTAGCCGGGTCTTCAATCCGCTACGTCTCTCCACAGTCCTGTAGCAGGCATTGAAAGCCCGCATGAGGGCCTGGGTACCATTGGTGGAGAGGTAAAGTGAAAAGACGAAACCTAATGACAACAAGCCTCCCCGTTGATTGCTGACGATATCCAGCACGGTGGGAGAAATCACTTCGAACATGCTCGGTGGTATGAGCGCGCCCAGGAATTTCATGATGCTTTCCGTGTTGATCTTCGGAAACAATGCCGAGATGTACGGTATCAGGGTGAATAGAAAAATGATCGCGGGAAACACCGCCAGGATAAAATTAAACGCAACGCCATTGGCACGGTCCAGTATCTCGTCATCGAGAAGGTTTTTGAGAAACAGCTTGAAGATCTTGTACAGCGAAACATTCTCATACTTTTTAAACCGCACTTTCCGCATCCAGTTGATAAACAACCGCCCCGGATTCCACCGTAAAAAAAGTCGTTTGTGCTTGTACTTCATCTGAAAAAAGGTTCCAGTACATCCGCCATGGCTTTCGGAGGACGGCATGGACGGTTGGATTTTTGGTCCACGAAAGCGAGCAGGGTCTCACCCTGGTGAATCAGCTTGTCTTCCTCGTTGTAAATGTCGTATTCGAACCGGATGCGCACACCGGGTTTTTCACGAACGGTGGTAACGATCCGCAGTAGCTCATCATAACGCCCGGGCAGCAGATATTTCGAATGATTCTCAAGCACTGGCATGATCACGCCCATTGCCTCGATGGATTTATAGGTCATCCCCAGCTGGCGAAGGCTTTCAACCCGCGCAACCTCGTAGTACATCGCATAGAAACCATAATACACGTACCCCATCTGGTCGGTTTCACCGTAACGTACGCGTATGTTCGTTTCTGCCTGGTACATGCTATTGTTGTCGTCTCAAAAGTGCGCCCTT
This sequence comes from Ohtaekwangia sp., assembly GCA_035628815.1. GTDB lineage: Bacteria > Bacteroidota > Bacteroidia > Cytophagales > Cyclobacteriaceae > Ohtaekwangia. The sequence goes on from DASPJC010000204.1 coordinate 4,899, forward strand.
GCGTTGTTCGATGGTAAGCGCCCGCTGATAGCGAGAAGCATTGCGCAGGTGTTCGTTATAGTTACTGGTAAAATTGTGATTGCCGGAGAAATCCTCCTTCGCGCACATGTAAAGAAAATCGCTCTTCTTATAATTCAGGACCGCGTCGATCGAGCGGATTTCCGGCATATTGATGGGGCCAGGCGGTAATCCGGCATTCAGGTACGTATTGTAAGGAGAGTCAATTATCTTATGCTCGTTGAGAACCCGCTTCAGGGTAAAATCGCCCACCGCAAAAACCAGGGTCGGATCGGCCTGCAGCGGTATTCCCTTTTTCAGCCGGTTAATGTACAACCCGGCGATGATCGGCGCTTCTTCTTCCTTGATGGTTTCGGCCTGCACGATGGAAGCGAGGATGGATACTTCCATCGGCGTGAACCCGACCGCGCCAGCTTTCTCCCGCCGTGCTGTACTCCAGAAACGTTCGTATTCATCCTGCATGCGCAGCACCAGTTTCTCAGGCGAAATGTTGTAGTATACCTCGTACGTGTTCGGAATGAACATGACCAGGATGTTCTCTTTTGTGAATCCCGCGGTGTTGGTGTTGACAAAGTTGAGGAGTGCCGTTTCAAATTCCGCCGGCTTCATGGCCAGGTTCCGGGTGATCTTCTCGGACAAATCGCTAACCAGCCGCACATTATTGAACGTGACCCGCACAGGCTCCTGCTTGCCCGATCGCAGCAGCTGCAGGGCCTGCATATTGGTCATGTTTGACCGCAGAATGTAACGCCCGGGCTTGATCTCCTCGTCATAGCCCATGACCTTGGCCAGGAAACTAAAGGAAATAAGGTCGTTGATATAATGCCCTTCGTGCAGCCTGGCCTGAACATCCTTGAAAGTCATGCTGTCTTCGACGACAAAAAGACGGTCATCTTTCTGCAACAGGATGTTTGGGGTGTACACCATCTGAAAGGCATAGTATGTAAATGAAATTCCCAGCACAGAAAGCAGCAGGAATAAAATGAGGCGTTTACTTGGTTTCATAACACAATTCGGATCCAAAAATAACAAATCTCCGCAAACCCCGGTTCAGACTGACAGAAAGCGGCATATACCGCGTAATCACTATCTTTCGCAACGAAATGGCCGCAGAATTGTTGAAAATTCACCCGAAAAATCCCGAGGGAAGAAAAATTTCCCATGTGGTCCAAACGCTGCGGCAGGGCGGATTGATTATCTACCCAACCGACACGATCTACGGGATTGGTTGTGACCTGATGAACCGAAAAGCCATCGCACGGCTGTGTCAGGTGATGGATATCAAACCGCATAAGCTTGATCTCTCATTTATCTGCCACGACCTGAGCCACATTTCGGAATACGTCCGCAGGCTGGAAACGCCGGTTTTCAAATTGCTTAAAAAAGCACTACCCGGTCCGTTTACTTTTATCCTTGAATCCAGCAGCCGCGTTCCCCGGATCCTGGATGTCAATAAAAAATCAGTGGGCATTCGCATACCCGATCACAGTATCCCGCGGTCGGTCGTTGAACAGCTGGGAAATCCACTGATCACATCGTCCATCAAGAATGATGACATCATCCGCGAATACACCACCGACCCCGGGGAAATCTATGAGGAATTCAAACACCAGGTCGACATCGTGATCGATGGTGGACCCGGCGGGAACATACCTTCTACCGTTGTTGATTGCACAACCGACGAAATGGTCGTCGTGCGTCAGGGACTGGGAGACCTGGAGCAGTACCGTTAGATCATTAAGGTGGCGATCCTGCCCTCGAGAAATTTCTTTTCAGCTGGCGCGGCCGCAAGCATCGACGCCTGTCGCAGATAATCAGCAGCCGTGGCGTTGTCTTTCCGCTGCGCATGCCAGTCGCCCAACGTCGCGTAGAGCAGATAATAATGCTTTAACGCGGGGTCATCTTTCAGCTTTTCCATCGCCGGCAACGCCGCAGCAATGCCATGAAGCGCTGCATAGGCGATCAACCTGTTAAGCTGGACAACACCGTTCGGTTGCAACTGCAGCAGCCAGTCGTAAAGTTGAAGTATCCTTTTCCAGTTTGTATCACCATACGTTTTTGCGATACAATGTTCGAAAGCGATTGCCGCTTCAAAATGATACTTTGACGTTTGAGTTCCCTGTGATGCCTGGTTCAAAAACCCGCGGCCTTTATCGATCAGCTCCGCGTTCCATTGGGAGCGGTCCTGATCCCGGAGCAGCAGCAAATTCCCGTCGCTGTCGATGCGGCCGTACAAACGCGACGCCTGCAGGCACATCAGGGAAAGCAACGCAAAGGTTTCAGGTCGACGCGTCGCTTCGTGGCCCAGCAAAAGGTTACCCAGGCGCAACGCTTCCTCTACCATGTCGTCACGGATAAGATGGATATGATGGGTGGCATTGTAACCTTCATTGAATAAAAAATAAATCGCCTCGATCACCCGCGCCAGCCTGTCATCCAGCGCTTCGACAGCGGGCAGTTCGAAGGGTACCTGGTGTTGACGGAAGTATTCCCGCGCGCGGAATAGACGCTTGGTAATATTTTCCTGGTTCGTTACAAATGCACGTGCAATTTCAGCGACACTGAAACCACAAAGGGTTTTGAGGATCAGTGCTACCTGCCCTTCACCCGGTATGCCGGGATGACAACACACGAACATCATGCGCAGCTGCTCATCCTCGATCGGATGTTGACGAAACAAATGATCGACTGTGGCGCCGGCCGAGTACTCGGACTTCAGGAGGACAGACGTATCACGGGCAAACTCCTTGTGATGCCGTTCCCGGCGCAATACATCAAGTACCTTGTTACGTGCAACGGTAAGCATCCATGCCGACGGATTATCCGGAATGCCACGAATCTTCCAATACTCCAGCGCCTTGACCAAAGTGTCCTGCACGACGTCCTCGGCAAGCTCAAGATTGTGTGCCCCGAATATGCGCGTCAGTAACGACACCATTTTTCCAGCTTCATGCCGGAAGAGGTTATCAATCGCGGGTCTGATATTTGGGGTCTCCGGCATTGGGATAGGACCGGGTAAATTCCCGGTCCTGTTTATTGATACTATACGGGCATGATCTCCCTTACTTCAACGGTACCCTCAGGCGTTTCCAATGCCGGGCAGCCCTTTGAAAGCGCGACCGCATCATTCATGTCAGCAGCTTTAATCAGCAAATACCCACCCACAAGATCCTTTCCTTCGATATAAGGACCGTCGGTAGTTTTCCGGGCGGTTCCATGGATCACGGTTCCATCCGGTAACAGCGGTTGACCGCCGACCAGTTTTCCCTGTTCCGCCAGACCGCTCATCCAGGCGTTCCATTTTTCCATGTCAGCCTGCAATTCAGCGGGCGAAAGGTTTGCATAGGCCTGGGTGTTTTCGACCGTGTCACGGAAAATGAGCAAAAAATCTTTCATGTTCTTAAAATTTAAGTGAAAAATATTGAATTGTACACATGACGGTCGACCATCCACAATCTGGACACGCCCTTGAAAAAATTTATAAAATTTAGTGCAAAAACAGGCGATGCCCAACGGCTGGCGTAATCAAACTTTGCTTAAAATTGTTTTATGAACCGACCCATCCACGTTTGCTGCTCCTTCCTCATCTTGTCTTTAGCCCTGAACGCCAGCCACGCGCAGGATATGGAACGCCTTTTCCAGGCGGAGGACTTCACAGCGGAAAATCTTTTCTCTAAAAACATTGAGGGGCCCGCCTTCGACAGGCTGGGCAATCTCTACGTAGTCAACTTTGAAAAGGATGGCACGATCGGCATGGTAAAACCCGACGGCAGTGCTTCCCTGTTTCTTACCCTTCCGGAAGGCAGCATTGCCAACAGCATCAAATTCGACAGCAAAGGAAATATGTACCTCGCAGACTTCGCCAGGCACAATGTGTTAAAGGTTGATATGAAGACTAAAAAGGTCAGTGTGTATTCGCACACCGACAAGTTCAATCAACCGAATGACCTTTGTATAAACCGCAAGGACCAGTTGTTCGCGTCCGATCCAAACTGGAAAGAAAGTACTGGAAAGATCTGGCGCATCGACCGGGGTGGAAAGCCCGTATTGCTGGACGACACGATTGGAACTACGAATGGTATCGAACTCAGCCCGGATGAAAAAATTCTATACGTTAACGAAAGCGTGCAACGGAAGATCTGGGCGTTCGATGTCGATGGGAAGGGAAACATTTCCAACAAAAGACTTTTTGCCGAATTCGCGGATTTTGGTTTCGACGGCATGAAGTGCGACAAAGAAGGAAACCTCTATGTGACGCGTTATGGCAAAGGTGCGATCGTTGTTCTTTCGCCGAAAGGAGATGTTATCCGGGAAGTCATGCTGAAAGGAAAAAATTGCAGCAACCTGGTTTTTGGCGGATTGAACGGCAAGCTGGTCTTCGTCACCCTGCAGGACCGGAAAGGCATGGAGATGTTCCGCAATGATATTCCCGGCAAAGGGTACTGACCTTACCTTAGCCCATCACCTCACGCAGGATCTGCAAGGATCTTATCTCGCCCATGGTTTCGATATGATCCGCGAAAAAACTGATGATCAGTTCCAGGATTTCCCGCCGTTGTACATTGGTCATTGCGATTACCTCGGCATAATCCGCCACCAGTAAACGCCTGATAATTTCCTCCACCAGCGGGTTCGCCAGCCTGGGCCCCAATACTTCATCGACGTGATGTGCCCCGAACCCGAGAAATCGACTGAGCTGTACCAGGAATATCAAATGAAAATTTTCGAACTGTGCTATCTGCGTGTCCAGTGCGATAAATGATGCTATCAGGAAATCAGCGATCTCCTGCGCATGACTTTCATCCTTCACGACCTTGTTCAACACTTCATTGAGGAACATGGCGATCGCAGATTTGCGTACATCGGTTGCCAGTGTCTTGTACGCATAAAGACATTTGATTTCCTTGATCCGGTTGATATTCGCCTGGGGCCGGTGGTATACCACCAGGTCGAGCAATGTCAGCGGCTGATACAGGGCAATTTTATTCCGCGATGACTTACTGCGCACACCGTTGGCGATGTACGTCTGCAAACCAAAAGCTTCCGTGAATACATTTACAATGATAGAGGTCTCCCCATACCTTGTAAAGCGAAAAACGATACCACGTGTTTTGTGAAGCATGCTTTGAAAGTACCGGGTAAACAAAAAAACATTAAAAGCGCTAGTCAATCACAGCGATCTTGCCCACTTCGCTCTCCACGCCATCCGGTGAAGCGCAGAAAACGACATATACCCCGGTGGATGCACGACGGCCATTATAGTCCGATACATTCCAGCTCGCTGTTCCGCCATGGGCCTGCGTTTGCCATATCAGCTTTCCGCTGATGTCTGTAATTTTTACAATGGCATCGGTAGACAACCCCGTTATACCAACCGTTCCCGTAAAATTCGAGGTAACGGGATTAGGATAGATTTTGATATTCTGGAAAAGAGGTGTGCCCCGTGTGGCATCGCTGCGAAAGGAAATAAGGCCGTTGCGCGTCAGGAAAAAAACCTCACCGGTTTCGTCGTTGATTTCAATGTCCGTGATCTCGTTCGAGGGTAACGGACTGTTCGCCGTTGTAAAATTGTGGACAAGGCTTTCCCCGAGCGGATCGAACAACCATACACCGCGTTCGGTGCCCATCCACTTACGGTTGCCGCCATCGACCGCGATCGCCGTGACTTTGTCGTTCTGCAGCAAATGGCGCCGGTCGAATACCGGTTTCACCGCGTCTTCCGATGCACTGAAAAAATATGCGACGCCGACATCCGTACCCACCCATACGTAGCCATCGCGGTCGACAGCAATGGAACGTACCGCGCGACTTGGCAATGCCCCGCCGCCGTTCGCATCGGTAACGTAAACCTGTCCCCCGTTTTCCTTATCCAGTACCATTATTCCACCGCCCAGCGCAGGATTGAGTACCATCCATGGATTTCCGAAAAGATCCACGGCCAAATCCAAAGGGTACCTGGCCGCCGTAACTGAAAAAGAAAATTCTTGCCAGGTCTGGTCGTTCCTGAAAAGATGCAGGGGTTTTGCCGCACCATAATTGGTAACCCACACACCGTCACGAGATGCTTCAAGCGCAGAGACGTTCACGAAATTTCCCGGGGGGTTCAGGTTGAGAAGCGTACTGTTGTTTTCGTTATACAACGTGACGTTCCCGGCAACTGTAGTCTCCCGGACGCCGTGACCGAAAGAAGAAAGGTAGTGATTACCGGTATTGGTGACAGCGTAGTCCGTGAGGTCAGCCAGGTTTGTTTCTACCTGGTGCCAGGTCCCGGATTCAAAATAATTCAACCTGTCGTTATTGCCTGTTGGTTGAAAGGCGGAAGAATAGCCACCACCCAGGAGATACATTTTCCCCGCGGCGTACTTCAGCCGAAACCCGGGCATGATCGATGGACCGTTGGGAAGATAGTTTCTGAAAGTACCTCCCGCGTTCGACACCAGTCCCTCGCGGCCATCGCCGATCCACAACGATTCGTTGTCGTCAACCGCGATGGCCATGGGATGAACGATCTTTTCATCGGTAATTCCGGTGACCACTCCCGATTTATCCACGCGCCACAGGTTCTGCGCTGTCGCGATGTAGAGGTATTCGGAGGACGCACCAAGCGAGGAAAAATCCATGTCCTGTAAAAAGGACTCTTCACTCCAGTTCCCGTGTTCGTAGCGGTGTATACCCACCCCGTTGATTGCGGCGTAAATTTTTCCATCAAACAAAATAATGCCTGAAACGGAATTGTCCAGCGCGCCGGCGTTCAATCGCCTCCAGGCGCTGAAGTCCAGTAAATTATCGTCGCGGTCACCAGCAAGCACCCCGTTCTCCGTTGCCAGAAAAATGCTGTCGCCGCTGAATATTGCCTGGAATACTTTCAGGGTTTCCCCGCCGGGGCCGAGGTCACGCCAGGTTTCTTTGATCTCTTTGCGGGCGAGGTCGAACACGACAATACCGTAGTCGGTCGAAAGATAGGCCAACCCATCGGACACGGTCACGTCGTTAATTTTTTTTGATCCGTCAACGGGCGTATGTGCCACGGGGTTGAAATCCAGAACGGTTCCCGATCCGACCAGGTCAAAGTTGCCGTCCGCGTAGGTGACGATCAGCTGGCCGGAAGCCGGATGAAAAGCAATGTCGGTTATGCCGGTGCCGGTCAGCCCATTTAGTTTGGTATAGGTTTCAATACTTCCCTCCTGCCGGTCAAGTCGCATGACACCGTTCGAGACGGCGGCAAAGACATAATTTCCGTCCAACGCAACACGGACGACTGCATTGTACGCAACATGCATGCGCCATGTGCCGAGCGGAATTTCCTGCGCGCGAACCACGGCGGAAAAGAGCGCGAAGCAAATGATGATATAGTTATTTGGCCGCACTTAAAAAGGACGTGAAGAGTACATAATCAATGCTTTGTCTTACCGCGCATGCCGTCGATAAAGGCCTGCCGGCTCCGGGCTTCATATTCCCTTCGCTCGCCCAGCATGACCTGTTTGTCATGGTCTTTGAGCCTGAATGAGAACGAAGCCAGCTCGCCAGTCTGTGCGCATATCGCGTGAATTTTTGTGACATACTCGGCGACTGCCATCAGGTTGGGCATGGGCCCGAACGGTTTACCTTCAAAATCCATATCAAGACCGGCCACGATCACGCGCTTGCCATTATTAGCCATTGTATTGCAAACATCCACGATAGCATCGTCAAGGAACTGCGCTTCATCAATTCCTACGACATCACATTCACCGGCCAGCAGCAGGATATCGCCTGAGAAATTAACGGCTGTCGAGCGGATAGCGTTGGCGTTATGCGAAACCACATTATCATGGTGATAACGCCTGTCAATGGCCGGTTTAAAGATCTCCACTTTCTGTTTTGCGATGATCGCCCGGTTTAACCGCCGGATCAGCTCCTCGGTTTTCCCTGAAAACATACAGCCGGTAATCACTTCAATCCACCCGGCGTGTCCACGTTCCAGTTTGCTTCCAAGTTGAGGTTCGATAAACATGATCCAAAATTAACAACTTGGGGCAGTATTTATAAAATGTCGTGCTGAATCCCGGAATGCGCACTGCCCTCAACCATCGTGAATCAGGCTGAATAATGGATATGAGGCAGCTTACCTTCTTCGGGTACGCTGATCACAATATCGCCCGAAGTCCGCACCTGGCAGGCCAGTCTTTCATCCAGCTCAAGCGCGCCCTGCTGTTGGTAAGCGGTTTCTGCAGCGGTTGGCTGGCTCAGGTTTGGAGCTCCTGCTATAACCAGTAGCTTGCAGGTGGTACAACGCCCTTTTCCGCCGCACGCATGCATCCAGTCCAGATAATGATCCTGGAAATGCTGCAACAGCGTGCGGGACGGGTCGTGCACCGAAATGCTGCGGGCGCCTAGATTTTGTATTAGAATTACCGCCATAAATGGTTATTGCCTGGCCGTTTCTGTTATCATTTTATAATATCCATTAACTTTATAGTTGCCAATTAACTCATTATAAACGATAACCACTACATGGACGAAAAGATCAGTCTGGAAGCCATTGCCCTCTACGGGGATGCCTATGCGGATAACGTGCTGAAAAGTTTTTTTTCATCCAGGGAAAAGATATCGGGCCCGGAAATTCTGACACTCTGCAACGTACACCAGGTGAACCTCTTTGTGGTCCGGGAACTGTTCAGGGCCTGGAAGGAAGAAACGAAAAAACTGAAAAGTCCTTATTTCGACTACGACAACGCGGAAGTCAGGGAAGCCCTCGAGAATTTTATGAGTGTATTGTCGAAGAACATATCCATTCCACGAAATCATTTTGCACCGCTGCTGAAGAAAGCCACAAGCCAGGCCCTGTTGCTGATTTTTGATCCATACGATTTCTACGCCATGATCATCACGGGGAAGAACAACAAACTGGAAGTAGAGCCTTTCCGGGAGGAGATCAAATACATCAAAGTAAACAAGGCGCCGCTGGAGAGAATGCTGCAAAAGCTGGAAGACAAGGGCCTGAAAGAAATTTCCGGGAATGAAGCATTTGCCATTCTTGACCTTATCCTGGAGGAAGTGAATTTCACGCCCGAGGATGTGGAAAGCTATAATGAAAAGTTCTCAGCGATAGCGCCGCTGGATCCCAGCCAGTTCTACGTCAAAAAAGCGGCGAAAGAAAACACGCCGGTTCAATCCAGACCCACGGTTGTTAAACCCGACCCGGAACCTGTCGCGGTGAATCAACCCAAACCTCAACCGGCCGCGGCGAACGTACCGCGGGAAAAAAATCACCAGGAACAACGCGCTGCAATTCCGAATTTCCAGAAAATAGAAAAGATCAAGGACAGCCTGACCATAAACCAGAAGTTCATGTTTACCAAGGTCCTGTTCCATGGCGACTTTGAGCTTTTCAGCAAGGCAATCGACCGGCTTGACCAGTTGGATACGTTGAACGCTGCCATACGATACATTGAAGATGAATATGCTTCCACATGGGATCACGACAGTGAAGAATTTCATGAATTCATGGAACTGGTTGAGAAACGATTTGCCTGACGGGCGCCAAAACTAAGTTGCTACGAATGTTGGCAAACGCTCAAGGCGCGTCGTTTTTCCTGGGAATGTTACGCATTAACTGACGGCATTTGTCAAGGTGATCCGGCGTCAAGGGACATGCATAAAAAAACCTCCGGGCTTCTCCCGAAGGTTTTCTTTCAGCGAAACCGCTGATCGAATTATTCGTACCGCAGTGACTTTACGGGGTTTACAACCGCAGCTCTCAGGGATTTGTAGCTCACGGTAAGTACCGCCAGAAATAACGTCACCCCTAAGCCTGTGATGAAGATGCCAGGGCCAAGCTCGATCTTGTAGGCAAACTCGCCGAGGAATGCATCCATGGCCAGCCAGGCTACGGGTGCTGCGAAAATAAAACCGATCACGATCAGCTTCACATACTCCTTGGAAAACATGATGACAATGCTCTCCACTGATGCACCCAGCACCTTTCTCACGCCGATCTCCTTTGTTTTCTGGTTGGCCATAAAGCTGGCGAGTCCGAAGAGTCCAAGACAGCCTATAAAAATGGCCATGCCCGTAAAAACGCCCAGCAGGATGGACATCTTCTTTTCGCCTTCATAAAATTCACGGATACTTTCGTCCAGGAATTCGTACTCGAACAATTGCTCCGGATACGCAGCTTCCCATTTGTTCTCCAATGCACTGAGCACGGATTGTGCCTGCCCGACGTCAACTTTCAGCGCGAGGGTTTGGAAGCCGGAGATGCGATTGAACAGCACGGTCGCTTCAATGGGATCATGCAGCGACACCGTGTGAAAATCCTTTACAACGCCCACCACCGGCAATTCCTTCCGCCAAACCCGGATGACGGTGCCGATCATTTCCTCAGGTTTTTCAAAGCCTGCGGTTTTCGCGAGGGTTTCATTCACCAGAAACCCGCTCGCGGTATCAAGGTCCAGCACATTCCTGCCGGCGATCAGCGAAATTCCATAAAGGTCGAGGTAATTCCCGTCGATCTGCTTGACCTGCGTCGTGTAGGTCTTGCCCTCCCCTACAATGACAAAGCCTGTTCCCGACACATTTCCGGAGGAAGGCGGCGCACTGCCGAGGCTAGCCAGCGCAACACCGGGAACGGTCGCCATCTGGTTACGGAGCGTCCGCATTTTACTTCCATGATTGCCTTCCACGCCTGCCGCTTCTTCTGATACTACCGGCGCGATAAAGATGCCCTGCTTTTGGAACCCGAGGTCTTTTTCCTGGAAGTAATTCATCTGGTGAATGATCACGATGGTGATCATGATGAGCATCTGCGAGATCCAGAATTGCATGACCACCAGTACACGCCGCATAAAATAGCCTGAAGATTGTCGGTTACCCATCTGGCTTTTCAGCGCCATCGCCGGACGAAATCCCGAGACAACAAAGGCAGGGTAAAGACCGGCCAGGACGGATACGCCCACCGTTACTGTCAAAAAATAAATCCACAACGGTGACCCCATGGTAAAATCAAGCCTGAGATCGAGTTCCATAAACGGGTTCACAACCGAGAGGGCGAGCTGCGTCAAGGCCAGCGACAGAAAAACAGACAACAATGTCACAAAAGTCGTTTCACCCAGGAATTGTGTAATCAACTGACCCCGCGTGCTGCCCAGCGATTTCCTGACCCCAACCTCTTTTGAACGCTTGATCGCTTCGGCCGTGGCCAGGTTGATGAAGTTGATACAAGCGGTAACAATCAGGACGAGTGCAATCACACCAAAGGCGATGAGCATCGCTTTCGGCACCGTGGAATAGGAAAAGGTATCGAAACGTTCGTCGAAGTGCATGCCGGCCAGGGCCTGGAACATAAACCGGGTGTTGTCCGGATCGTCATTACCCAGGTGCTTCTTTGTGAAAGCAGGCATCCGCGATTCTACCCGCGAAATGTCCTCGCCTTCCTTCAACAGGAAATAGCATTGCTCATCACTCCAGATACTGTTCCAGCCCTGCTCTTCACGTTGCTTTTTTACCGTGCTGTAAGACAGCATCAGGTCGAACGGGAAGTCCGTATTGGAGGGCGCATCCTCCATGATCGCGGTAATTTTAAACTCCTGGTCTTCAAACCGCAATACTTCGCCGACAGCATCCGTCCTGCCAAAATATTTCTGTGCCCACCGTGCTGCAATGATCGCCTCATTGGGCTCATCCAGTCCGTTAGCCGCATTTCCCTGAAGTATCGCGCGGTCAAAAATTTTAAAGAATTGAGGCTCTGTATAAACGACGCCACGTTCTTCCTGATATTTCTTGGATTCGCCTTCGCGTTGAGGGATAGTGACGAGGCTTCCGGAGCGGTAGGACATGAAAACGACCGCTTCTGCTTCCGGAAAATCTACCCTGAATGCGTCCGGCAATACAGAAGGAACACCCGACTGGTAGTCCGTCCCTTGATTGCCATCTGATTGGTTGACAACCCGGTAGATCCTGTCGCGGTTTTGATGGAACGTGTCAAAACTGCTCATATAGGAAATCATCAAAAAGAGAATAAGACTGCAGGTGATGCCCAATGTAAGCCCGGCAATATTGATCACCGTACTGCTTTTCTCGCGCAAAAGGTTGCGGAGCGCCGTTTTAAAGTAGTTTTTAAACATAAATGATTTGAATCCGCAGAGGGCATTCAAGGACAATGCCATAAAGAATTACACGGAATAAGCCGTTATCGACGCCCTCCGTCTTTCCGTGTTGTTCGGATTTTAACTATTCCGTCCGTAGGCGGACAATGAATTTTTTTTGCTTTTCGCATGTTTGCAATATGGTAGTATCTTTACAATCATGATCCAGCAACTGCTTGTCGGCGTTATTTTCTTTTGCGCTGTCTTCTATGTGGTAAGACTTGTTTATAAAAGTTTTACAGCAAAGTCGGGGTGCAGTTCCGGTTGTGGCAAATGTGCGCTGGATATCAGCAAGATTGAAAAGAATGTTAAGGAGTTGAAAGTTTAAAGTTCAGGGTTCAGCATTCGATATTGTACCCTCAACCATTCAACCATTCAATATTCAACCATTCGACATTACGCTCGTCCCCTCCGTGCAGTTTTTACAGATCTCGATCTCGCTTCGCGACCGCAGCAATGACGTTCTGAAGGCGTTGTATTTTTCTCCGTACCAGATGTCGCTGAAAGTTTGCTCGCGCAGGTCGCCCAGTACGTGGTGCGCATCCTTGTCAAAACAACAGGGCACTACTTTACCATCCCATGTGATTACGCAACTCTGCCACATTTTCCAGCACTGGTTCAACAATTTGTTTTTGATGGCGTAGGTGCCATCGGCATTTTTCGAGTATCGCGAATAAGTACTGTTGTCCGGAATCAGTTCGGAGCCATTTTCATAATCATAGATCTGCGCGGTTTTAAGAACTACCTTATCAACGCCCAGGCGATCGGCCAGTTTGTAGACTTCCGGAATCTGGTGTTCATTGGGCTTAACCACGAGGAATTGAAAAATGATGTGTGGCGTACGTGAACGCAACTGCTTTTTCCAGGCGACGATGTTCTTTGTTCCGTCGAGCACTTTCTCCAGGCTTCCGCCGATGCGATACGATTCATACGTTTCCTGCGATGTACCGTCGATGGAAATGATCAGCCGATCAAGGCCCGACGCGACAGTTTGCCTGGCAACATCGTCTTTAAGGTAATGACCATTGGTGGACGTGGCGGTATAAATGCCACTTGAAGCAGCAACCTGTACCATGTCCAAAAACTGCGGATGAAGGTAAGGCTCACCCTGAAAATAAAAAGTAAGGTAAGTCAGCGTGGGCGCCAGCTGACGAATAATATCGCCAAAAAGATCCTGCTTTAACATCCCGGTGTGACGCGTGAAGGAACGCAAGCCACTGGGACATTCGGGACATCGCAGGTTGCATGACGTGGTCGGCTCGATGGAAATGCTGATCGGCAAACCCTGCATGGACGGCTTTCGGAACGCGCGCGAAAGGTGATACCCGGACAAAATCCTGGCTGCGTTCAACGCCCGCTGCGGCGTAAGCTTCGATGCGAAATTCAACTGATCAGACCAGCCTGCCATCATCGTGCAAGATACACGCTAAATGATTCTGTTGAATTATGATAATGTGGTTATCTTTCCAGGCCAAGATTTTACGATGCACAGAATCCTGCTACTGTTTTGCCTTATCTCCCTGACGGCCGCCGCACAGGAAGTCACGCTTTCCGAAAAATCCGTTATTTCCGTTATCACCTGCGGCCCCGGACAGGACGAGCTGTATGCCGCATTCGGCCACAGCGCCTTCCGCGTCCACGATCCCGAACACCGCATGGATTTTGCATACAACTATGGCATATTCGATTTCGACCAGCCTAACTTCTACCTGAACTTTGCCCGCGGCTACCTGTATTACAAACTCGGCGTTCAATACTACCAGGACTTTCAGAATCATTACATCTATGAAAACCGGTATGTGCATGAACAGGTACTCGACCTCACCCAGGAACAGAAACAAAAACTGTTCGACTATCTCGAATGGAATGCGCAACCTGAAAACGAAACCTACCGGTACGACTATTTCTACAACAACTGCGCGACTAAGATACGGGATGTAGTCGCAACCGTACTCGGTGATTCGGTCAGGTTTGACGGATCTTATATCACTACCAATTACACGATCCGCGACCTTACGGATATATACCTTGTACATCAGCCGTGGGGCGATCTGGGTATTGACATTTGCCTTGGTCTGCCCATGGATAAAAGAGCGTCGCCGTATGAATACATGTTTCTGCCCGACTACATTGAATCAGGGTTTGATCACGCTTCCCTCCAGCGGAATGGTGTAGCCGTTCCGATCGTTGCCGGGAAAAGGATCGTTTACGAATCCCGCGACATGGACCTGCCCCGCGGATTACCGCACCCCTTGTATGTTTTCGGTGCACTGGCCGCCGTCGCTGCCGGATTAAGTGTTTGGGATTGGCGTCGAAAAAAGTTGTCGACGTGGTTTGATGGTGTGCTCTTCCTGGTAACAGGAGCTATTGGATTATTGCTGATCTTCCTTTGGGTGGGCACTGACCATGCTGCCGCTGCGCGGAATTACAACCTGTTGTGGGCATTACCGACGCATATCGTTGCCGTGATAGCTTTTATCCGCCAGCCTGGATGGTTAAAGATCTACTTCCTTTTGAGCGCCGTGCTTGCCGCGGTGGTCCTGCTAACCTGGGCTTTCCTTCCGCAACAGCTGAATCACTTTTTGATACCCGTTGTATTCGCATTGGGTGCGCGCAGCTTCACACAGTACGCATTACGACGGTATACCAGTCTTTAACCTGTGCCTGCGCATTGTCGACCTGATCACATGTGCAAAGGCCTGTTGGCGGTTGCAGCAAGGCACGCTTCCTTGACGGCCTCCATATAGGTCGGATGCGCATGCGACATACGGGCAACATCTTCGGCGGACGCGCGGAACTCCATTGCCGTGACGCCGGCCGCAATCATGTCTGCTGCACGGGCACCGATAATGTGAACACCCAGTATTTCATCCGTCTGTTTATCCGCCAGAATTTTCACGAGGCCATCGGTATCCATACTGGCCCGTGCGCGCCCGAGCGCCTTATAGGGAAAAGACCCGGTCTTGTAAGCGCGGCCTTGTTCTTTCAGTTGCTCTTCCGTGTAGCCAACGCTGGCAACCTCCGGCCAGGTGTACACCACGCCGGGGATCAACAGGTAGTTGATGTGCGGTTTCTGTCCGGCCATTTGCTCCGCCACCAGCACACCCTCCTCCTCGGCTTTGTGCGCCAGCATGGCGCCGCGCACCACGTCGCCAATCGCATAAATATTGTCCACCTTCGTTTTGAGGTGATCATCCACGGGGATCTGACCCTTTACTGTTTCGATGCCAACCTTGTCCAGGCCCAATCCTTCCGTGTAGGGACGGCGACCGATGCTTACCAGGCAATAATCTCCTTTAAAGGTGATGGCCTCGCCGCCGTTTTTCGGTTCAGCCTTCACGATTACTTCCTTGCCCTTGTTTTCAACGGCCGTGACTTTGTGCCCCAGGAATATATCCATGCCGAGCTTGCGGGCTATTTTTTGCAACTCCTTTCCCATTGTACCATCCATCGTCGGGATAAGGCTGTCCAAAAATTCAACGACCGTTACCTTGGCGCCCAGTCGTGCGTAGACCGAACCCAGCTCCATGCCGATAACACCGCCGCCAATGACGATCAGGCTCTTCGGTACCTCTTTCAGTTCCAGCGCCTCGGTGCTGGAGATGATGCGCTTCTTATCGAAGGGCGCAAAAGGCAAGGGCGTCGGCTTTGACCCGGTGGCGATGATCACCTTTTCCGTTGTCACGGTCGATTCCTTACCATCCGTCGCTGTTATTTTGATCGTATTCTTGTCGACGAACGACCCGACACCTTTATGAACATCGATCTTGTTTTTCTTCATCAGGAAAGCAATGCCATCCACGTTGGATTTCACAACGTCGGCCTTACGGCGGATCATTTGTTCAATGTTGACCTTCGGCGCAGGAATGTCAATACCGTGTTCCTTGAAATGATCCCGGGCATTGATAAAGTGCTCAGACGAATCCAGTAAAGCCTTGGAGGGGATACAACCCACATTCAAACACGTTCCGCCGAGGGTATCGTACTTCTCGATAATAGCGGTCTTAAATCCAAGCTGTGCGCATCGGATGGCGGCGACGTAACCACCGGGGCCTGAACCAATAACCGTGACGTTGTACTGCATAGTTAAAATTTTGTATCGACGATAAAACAACCCGGGACGGTGACGCTGACGATTTTCACTCACCGGCCTTTTACCAGGTTCAAATCTTATATTCCGAGAATGAGCCTGCCCGGATCTTCCAGCATCTCCTTCACCCGGACGAGAAAGCTCACGGACTCTTTGCCATCGATAACCCGGTGATCGTACGAAAGCGCCACATACATGATGGGGCGGACCACGACCTGGCCATCTTTCACGACAGCGCGTTCCACAATATTGTGCATACCTAAAATAGCGGACTGCGGCGGATTCAGGATCGGTGTCGACAACATCGAACCAAAAACACCGCCATTGGTAATGGAGAAGGTACCGCCCGTCATTTCTTCGATGGATAGTTTACCATCACGGCCGCGCGTGGCAAGACGGATGATCTCATTTTCAATCTGCGCAAAGTTCAACTGGTCCGCATTGCGTATCACCGGGACCACCAGTCCGCGGGGTGTCGAAACCGCGATCGAGACATCGCAATAATCATGATAGATGATATCATCCTTGTCGATGGAAGCATTGACGGCCGGAAATTCACGCAGCGCGGCACAAACCGCCTTGGTGAAGAACGACATAAAGCCAAGGCCCACCCCATACTTCTCTTTGAACTTGTCCTTGTATTTCGAACGCATGTCCATGATCGGTTTCATGTCCACTTCGTTGAAGGTCGTGAGCATGGCCGTTTCGTTCTTGACGGATACGAGACGTTTGGCTATCGTCCTCCGCAAGGAAGTCATTTTCTCCCGGCGCTCCTCACGGCTGGTGCCATTGGATATTACCGGCGGTCCTGCCGCCGGTTGTGCTTTCGACTCAGCTTTCGCCGGGGTAGCCTGCGCTTTTTGAGCATCCTCTTTTGTGA
>DASPJC010000205.1:0-8640 GCA_035628815.1 Ohtaekwangia sp.
CAGCAGCATCGCGGCAGCAAGCTTTTCCAACAACATTTTCCCCGGCGTCAACAGCAATTCCGTATTTCGCGAAGATGGGACCACGCAGGACAGGATCCTCGCTAATTACCGGGCCGACTATGATCACCAGAAAGTGATGCGCTTTGAAATGGCCGCGGGCCGCTACTATGACAGGGCGTTTGCCACGGATTCATCCGCGTGTGTGATCAACGAGGCTACCGTAAGAGAGTTTGGATGGGACGATGCCCTGAACAAGAAGATTATTTCCTTCCAGGGCAATTCACCCGATACCCTGACCGTGATCGGCGTGGCGAAGGACTTCAATTTTGAATCGCTCAGGTCTCATGTTCGCCCGCTCATCATCGTGCTGGAACCCGTTAACAACACCCTCCAGATACGGTACAGCGGTTCCGCGAAGGAAGCCGTGGAAGCGACGGAAGCGCTTTGGCAGAAGCACGCATCCGGTGAACCGTTTGAGTATGTTTTCCTCGATCAGAACTTCAATGATATTTTCAAGGAAGAGCAGCGGCTGAGCACTTTGGCGACCGTGCTGACCGGCCTGGCCATTTTTGTGGCCTGCATGGGGCTCTTTGGGCTGGCAGCTTTTATGGCAGAACAACGCACAAAGGAAATCGGCATCCGCAAGGTGATGGGCGCATCGGTGGCAAGCCTGAGCCTGATGCTGTCAAAGGAATTCTTGCTGCTGGTCGGCATGGCGTTTTTCCTGGCTGTTGTTCCCTCCTGGTTTTTCATGACGCAATGGCTGGAATCCTTTGCCTATCGGATCGACCTCCCGATCTGGGTGTTTGTCCTGAGCGGCGGTATCGCAGCGCTGGTTGCCTGGGTGACCATAAGTTACCAGGCCATCCGGGCCGCCGTGGCCAACCCCATCAATGCCTTGCGCTACGAGTAAATTCGTAGATTTTCGATGCTTGCCCATGTCAAAAATCGCTGTTTTTGAGCTGATTTCGGTTGTTTTGACCCGCAATGTTAAGTTTTCCATCCCGCGCCGATTATCGCCGGAGATTTGCTATTTTAGGTCTTCCAACAACCACATTTATGGATCGTACAAAGACATCAAAGAAAGCTTTGAGAAGCCTGATCAATGACTCCATGCGGGATGCCATTGGTCGCCTGGAGCTGCCGGCGCCCAGCAAGAAAGTAAAGAAACTCCTTGACCGCAACGCGAAGAAGCTTGCAACAGCTTACGCCGCGATACTGAAGCACGAAGATCGTCAACGGAAGAAAGCTGAGAAGAGCCTGGTCGCGTCCATCAAAGGCAAAACCGCAAAAAGTAAAAAATCAAAAGTTAAGGCAGAAGCACTAACCGTCTAGAAATTGGTAAACGAGAACTGATGAGCCCTTGCAAAAGGGCTTATCTGTTTTCATACCTTTCCTGCAGCCATTCGAAAATCCCGACATTCAGCAACAACAACAGCATGGCGTAAAACACGTCTTCCAGCGGGATGGTACCCAGCCTCACGCCCAGGGTATGCGCGTTATTATACCATACGATCTGGTGACCGAACAACCCTGTGAGAAAACCGTTGACGATAAAGAACGGGATCAGGAGAATGAAAAACGCAAAGTAAAACCTTCCCATATAACGCGGTCGCATCTTCAGCATCTGGTAAGCCATGATTAAGCCGAGGGCGACAAAGGTGATACCGGTATACCATTTTTCGAAGTGATACAGGCCCAAGACAAGCAGCAGCAGGATCAGTACACTGGAAATCAGTTCATGATGTGGGAACAGGTGATCTTTTTCAATCAGGTGATTCAATGCGAAATAGGTGAACACGCACGCATAGGGAATGCAAATGAAAAACAGGATCTCTTCGATCGGCAAAGTCCCAATGTAGATCCCGCTGACATATGCCGGGTTAAACCCCCAGATACCCGCCTGGGTGAAAACTTCGTCCCACAAGAGAAATATGACTCCCGGAACCAGGATGGCAACCCAGAGGTATTTCCACCTTTTATAAAACGGCGCCTTCGGGTAGAAGCTAAAAAGGAGCGGGACGAGGATCGTTAAAATATCAATCGTCAGGTAGAGGTACTTGGGGTTCAAGGGATATTTATTGGGTTTCTTGTCTGTTTTTTTTCAGCTGGAATACCTTCGGTTCATATTTTTTGGGCGCATACAGGAAGCCGAAAGCTTCGCACCCTTTCCGCGTATGTTTGCTGTGGTGCACATAATGCGCATGAATCATCCGCTGAAGATAGCGACTTCTTTTAACAGGACGCCATTTGATCCGTTGGTGGACAATAATATCATGAAAGACGAAGTAAAATAATCCATAACAGAAGATCCCAAGACCCACGGCGAGCATGTAGGGGTTGTATTCGACCTGCGAGTAGTAATAAAACAATGCGATCGATGGGATACTGTAAAGCAGTGCAAAAAGGTCGTTGCGCTCCAGGGCATGATCGTGAACGGTATGGTGTGACCGGTGCCAGCACCATAGCAAGCCATGCATGATATACTTATGAGAGAACCACGCCACGAATTCCCAGAAGAGAAATGTAGCAACGACGATCATCGCACAGATGGCCAGGGTGAGCATGTTCATAAGGGTTGATCTTCAAACATGGATCGCAGGTCAGCCATTTCCAAAAATAACACTTCCCGCGGCGTTAGCCAACGGAAGCGCATAATCGTAAACGGTCGGTCAGTATGTTGCATAGAACGCGTTGTGATAGGTTTTTAAGGCACGCTCCCGGGCAAACGCATGCTCTACTATCGGCGCCGCGTAATCTCCTAAACCGAACTCGGGAACCCATTGCCGGATGTATGCCATTGCCGGATCAAATTTTTTTGCCTGAGTATAGGGATTGAAAATCCGGAAGTACGGTGACGCATCGCTTCCCGCTCCCGCTGCCCACTGCCAGCCGCCGTTGTTAGACGCGAGATCGAAATCCAAAAGCATCTTCGCAAAATAAGCTTCGCCCCAACGCCAGTCAGTGAGCAGATGTTTTGTGAGAAAACTTGCCGTGATCATCCGGGCACGGTTATGCATATAGCCGGTATTAAGCAGTTCGCGCATGCCGGCATCAACAATCGGGTAACCTGTCTTTCCAGCGCACCACAGCGCAAAATCCTCGGGATCGTTCAGCCAGCCGATATGATCGTAAGCAGCTTTAAAGGGCCTTGTCGTGACTTCCGGAAAATGCCAGAGGATCATTGCATAGAAATCACGCCAGATGAGTTCGTTGAGCAAAGCCTGGCTTTTCCGGGCGATCCGCGTTACCTGGCGGATGCCGATAGTGCCGAAGCGGAGGTGTACCCCCAGCCTTGATGTTCCGCGCACCGCCGGATAGTCGCGCTGCTTTTCGTAGCGTTCGATGGTCTGGAGATCAACTTTGGCAGAAGGAAATATTACTTCTTCCGAACCTGTATCCTCAAACCGCGGGGACAACGTCACGCCGGCAGAAACATGTTTAAAGTTGCCTGCATACTTTTCCGATGGGTAGGGTTGTACCTGCGTTTCATCAAAATTTCGCAACCACTTGTTGCTGTAAGGTGTAAAAACGGTATAGGGGGTTTTGTCATCTTTTGTGATCTCACGTTCTTCAAAGATCACCTGGTCTTTGAACAGTTTAAAGGGGACACCTTCTGCGGCGAGCACGGAACGTATGGCTTCATCGCGCTTAACTTCATACGGCTCGTAATTTTTGTTGGCATACACCGCTTGCGCGCCTAACCTTTTGAAGATATCGAGGGGATCACCCCGAAGGACGAGCAACGTTGACCGGTATGCCTCCAGGCGGGCGCTTAGTTTTTTCAGTGCATGGTGGACAAATGATAATTGCCGCGCATTCAAGCCGCCCGGACTTTCTGACGCAAGGGTATCAAAAATATAGATCGGTAACACGCCTGAATTGTTCTTCAGGGCATGGTATAACGCTGCGTTGTCCTCGAGGCGCAGGTCCCGCCTGAACCAGAAGATCGTTGTCCCGGCGGTCATCTGTATGATATCTTCCGTCACATCCATCGGCTGTATAACATGGATTGGGCGCTGATGTTTCAGCACTACCTGAATTTTCTGTGGCGTCAGACGATCTGTCGGCCAAACCGGGAATGCCTGCAGCCTGCGCTTTCTTATCTAATTCCCTTCTAATACGTGCAGGCATCCCTTTTATTAGAGATACTATATTTTTACCATTATAACTATAATTCAAGACCATGCGCGGCCTACTTTTATTGGCGATTTGCTTTGTTGCAACACTTTCCCAGGCACAACCGGCTGACCGGGACATTGTGGACCAGCCTATCGAATGGTTTGCATTGACGTCCATGATCAAGGTGAGCAGGAACGTCAGTGTCATGGCCGAGGGGCAGTTCCGTTATGCGCGGCAGTTCGAGCCCATGCAATTTCAGGCCCGTGTTGCTGCCGAGATCACCCTGAACGATCACTGGGCGATAGTCCCTTTCGGCTATGTCTACACCTGGAACGACCGATACGGTAAGCAACCCGCGATGTTTGTCAATCACGAACATCGTTTCTGGGAGCAGGTGACTTACAAGCATGATCTTAGCCGGTTCAAGCTCAGTCACCGGTTGCGGCTGGAGCAAAGACTCATAGAGGCTCGTTCGGTGCGGGATGGCGAAGTGATTTATGAAGGATATGATCAATACCTGAACCGTCTTCGCTATCGCTTTATGGCAAATATCCCGCTCAATCATCCCGACATGGATGCCAAAACCGTTTACGTTAGTCTTTACGACGAAGTGTTTTACAGTTGGGGTAAAGGCGTCACGTTTCATGAGCCGGACCAGAACAGGATTTTCGCAGGGCTGGGTTACCAGTTCACAAAGCTAGTCGGGGTACAGGGCGGTTTCTTGTATCAGATGCAGATCAAGCAAAATGGAGCACAGCAGGAAAACAACGTTGGATTCCAGCTGCAGGTCAATTATAATCTCGACTTCACGGATTAGTCATAACGTAGGATGCGAGTTCGTTATGGTCGAGGATCATCTTAAACCATACCGTATAGCGCGCCGGGTGCTGTTCGATATCTTTACGGAGTGCCGCGAGGTCGACATACTTCCAATCGGAGACCTCTTCCGCATTTACGGCGGGCTCGCCATCGAACCGTCCGACAAATACATAGTCGAGTTCATGCTCCGTCAAGCCGTTTTCAAGCGGTGCTATGTACAGGAATTTATAGGCAAAATCCGGCTGAAGATCGATTCCCATTTCCTGCTTCAGTTTCCGGCGCGCGGCGTGACCAGGTGATTCCCCCGGCAACGGATGACTGCAGCAGGTGTTCGTCCATAAGCCGGCACTGTGATATTTTGCGGCTGAACGTTTTTGCAGGAGTATCTCGCCCCTGGTGTTAAAAAGCAGGATGGAGAAAGCGCGATGCAGCAGGCCCTGACGATGCGCTTCCATTTTCTCCATGGTGCCAACCTCCTGATCATCCGGATTAACCAATATCACTTTCTCCATCAGATGAGGTTCAGTTGATGTTTCAGATAGGAGTAGGCGAGCAATCCCGCTTTCTGTGGATTCGGGATCCGGATGCGTTCGCGCAAAACCAGTTCTGAAGGAGTATTTCTTATTTTCCTGAAGAGCGTGCTAAAATACACATACGCAACGTATACGCCCAGGCGCACGCCGCGCGGTAGTTGCCGGATACCGGAGCAGCCTTCCCGGAGGTCGGCGGCGATCTGTTCTTCAACCATGCGTTTGCTATGCTCGTCAAACCGTCGCACGTCTACGCCTGGAAAATAATTTCGGCCCAGGTCAGTATAGTCGGCATTGAGATCGCGCAGGAAATTTATCTTCTGGAAGGCAGCACCCAGTTTCATGGCCTGCGGCGTAAGCCGGTCGTACAGTGCCTCATCGCCGGCGCTGAATACTTTCAGGCACATCAACCCCACCACTTCCGCCGAGCCGAGGACATATTCGTGGATGCTGACGGGGTCATGGTCTGTGAGGTAAAGATCCATTTCCATACTTTTCAGAAACTGTTCAATCAATGACCGTTCGATCCCATATTGATTGACTACGAACTGGAAGCTGTTGAGTATCGGGTTCAGGCTTATCCTTTCGTCTATGGCGCGGTAAGTGTCGTCCCTGAAACGGTTTAGCAGGTCTTTTCGATTAAAGTCATGAAAGGTATCCACGATCTCGTCAGCAAAGCGGACAAACCCGTAGAGCGCGTGGATCGGGTCCCGCAGTTTCGGATCGAGGCACCGGACGCCCAGGGAAAAGGACGTGCTGTACATACCTGTTGTCAGCCTGCTGCAACGAATGGATAGCGTATCGAAAACGTCCTTCATGGGATTTTAATTTACGGATTCCTGGTGTCTTTTTATAAGTTCTCTTGCCACGACTTCGCCGGAGATGATCGCGGGCGGAACGCCGGGTCCCGGCACGGTGAGCTGTCCCGTGTAAAAAAGGTTTTTTACTTTCCGGCTGGCGATCGATGGCTTCAGATTGGCAGTCTGCCGCAACGTATTGGCTAGTCCGTAAGCATTGCCCCTGAACGCGTTGTAGTCGCTTTCAAAGTCGCGGTGTGCGTAGCTCCTGCTGAATACAATGTGATCGCGCAGATTTTCTCCTAACAGGCCCTCCATGCGGGACAGCACCACATCAAAATATTTTTGCCGGACAGCATCGGTGTCGGTGAGCCCTGCAGCGACCGGTACAAGAATGAAAAGATTTTCACAGCCTTCGGGTGCCGCTCCTTCGTCTGTTTTGGATGGGCATGATACGTAGAACCGCGGTGCCGCTGGCCATCGCGGGTCGTCGTAGATATCGGCAAGATGCTGCGCAAAATCTTCATCGAAGAAAAGCGTATGGTGTAACAGCCCCTTTATTTTTTTATTCAGCCCAAGGAAGAAGATAAGGGATGAAGGTGCCATCGTCCGCGTTTGCCAGTAACCGGAAGTATATGTTCGAAACCGGGGCGGAAGCAACGTTTGCTCTACATGCTGGTAGTCGGCGCCCGCGACAACATAATCGAAAGGCCGGAAGGCTCCGGCGACAACTACACCGCTGACCAGGGTCGTGTTCATGTCGAGCCTCGTTACCGGACTGTCATACTGAATATCGACGCCCAGTGAAAGTGCAAGATCAACCATACCTTCGACAATGCCATGCATTCCGCCCTGCGGATACCATGTGCCCAGTGCCATATCGGCGTAATTCATCAGGCTGTATAGCGCGGGAATTTTATGAGGTGGCCCGCCCAGAAAGAGTACGGGAAATTCAAGGAGCTCGATCAGCCGCGGTTCTTTAAAGAATTTCCGGACATACCGCGACATGCTTTGCAACACGTGAAGCTGCAGCCCGTCTTTTAACAGTGCTGCGTCGAAAAACTCCCGCACCGATAATCCCGGTTTATACACCAGGTTGCGCATGCCGATGTCGTATTTTTTTTTTCCTTCCGCAAGAAATTTTTGCAACAGCTTGCCGCTGCCCGGTTCATGCGTTTCGAATAGTTTGAACAGTGCGTCAGTGTCTGCGGGAAGGTCCATGTAGTCATTTTGCCCGTAGACGATACGGTATGACGGATCAAGCCTCACCAGCTTATAGTAATCCGCGGGTGCCTGTCCAAAATGAGCAAAGAATTTTTCGAAGACATCAGGCATCCAGTACCACGAGGGTCCCATGTCAAAGGAAAACCCGGCCGCTTCAAATTTCCGGGCCCTTCCGCCCGGAGAACTGTTTTTTTCAAACAACGTCACGGCAAATCCCTCTTTCGCCAGGAAGCATGCAGCGGATAAACCCGCAAAGCCGGCGCCTATAACTGCTACCCGTGCTATCGCCATCGTATCAGGAAGTTAACGAATAACCCTGTAATCTTTTCTGAATTTCTTTCCGTGCGTGGAAGATCCTTGTCTTCACAGTTCCGAGGGGCAGTCCCAGTTGCACGGCGATCTCGTGGTATTTGTATCCCGTCGCGTGAAGTTTAAATGGTGTCAGCAATTCAGCCTTGAGACCGTTAACAGCCTTAAGCATCTCCTTGAACTCGACGGATTCGTGCGGGCGATTGAATGTGTGCATTTCTTCTGCGTTCAGATAAAGCTCGTTCCCCTGGAAGCGCCTGATCTCAAGCCGCTGCCCCTTCCGGTAACCGTTAATAAAGGTATTCCGCATGATGGTGAAAAGCCATCCGGTGAAGTTTGAATCATCCCTGAATTTATCCTGATGCATCCATGCCCTCAGCAAAGTTTCCTGAACCAGGTCATCTGACGCTTCGCGATCCGCTGTAAAGCGGCGGGTCAGTGAGAACAGGTAGGCCCTGAGATCGTTCAGCTTTTGGCCAAATTCGAACTGCGTCATGTTTAACATTTTTTGTTAAAAGATAAACAAAATGTGGTGCCAACACCAGGGACTATTGTCACTAATTGTTTAATAAAAATGTAAAAAAGTTAATCAAGTGATTTTACGCTTCCAGGCGTGCATTCAGCTCCGTCGCTGTCTGGAAAATGCGAACATTGCCTATTACGGCGCCGCGATAAGCTCTTGCCTGTAATCCTGAAACCAGGATGCTGGCTGCGGGGAAACTGCGGGCGAGCTTTTTTAAATATCTTTCCAGCGGTATCAGTGGCGGGGTTATAAAGGAAGTTATGAGTACGTGTGGTTTGTGGATATTGCATACCTGAACCAGGTCATCGTGGGGCAG
>DASPJC010000206.1:0-8615 GCA_035628815.1 Ohtaekwangia sp.
TCCAACGCTGCGGCGGCGCCACTGTAGTCCTGCAGCGTATACTTCGCTGTTCCTACCTTCTGGTAAATCTCGACATCAGCGCGCCCGCTGGCCAGGAGTTTTTCGAAATCGGCAACACTTCCTTTCCAGTCCTGCACCTTATAACGCGCATCGGCCCTGTTTTCGATCGCTTTGTCATAACCGGGTTTTAATTCAAGCGCCTTGTCAAAATCGGCTATTGAACCTTTGAAGTCCTGGAGATTGTATTTTGCCTTACCCCGGTTATTGAACAAAATCGCGTCGGGCTTTCCGGCAGCCACGGCCTTGTCGTAATTCGAGATGGCTTCTTTGTAATTCTCCATTCTGAATTTGGCGTTCCCCAGGTTGACGAAAGTCTCAAAACTACTCGCGCCCATACCGACGGCTTTCTCGAGATCCGTTGCAGCGCCCTGGTAGTCGTCCAGGTTATATTTTGTATTGCCACGGTGTTCAAAAAGTTCTGCTGTGTTGATCCGCGCTTTTACACCTTCATCAAAATCGGCTTTCGCCCTGGCATATTCTTTCAGGTTGTAGAAAGCCACACCACGTTTGACAAATACTTCCTTGTTCGCGAAACCGGAATTGATAAGCTGTGTGAATTGCAGGGATGCATCGTTGAAATCACCGCTCTTGAGCTTTTTCAATGCCGACGCCCACTGCACCTGCTGAAGGGAATCCGTTTCCTGGCCGAAGGCTGTTAAGAGGCATAGGAATAAAACAGCGGTCAGAATGGTTTGTCTCATGAATTTTGGGTTACCGGAAACAAAGTTAAAAATCCGGGTGGAATGAACCGCTGCCATTACGGGGTGAAACTTACATAGGTTACCGGTTAACGGTTACCGGTTAACGGTTACCGGTTCAAGGTTCAAGGTTTAAGGTTTAAGGTTTTAAGGGTATGGGGTAAGCCCAGGGTGGGTTTGTTTGCAAAAATCGTCCTACAAGAATCCAGTCGCCAGCACCAAGTATCAAGTATCCGATCGCCATCTCCTACTTTCGTACGATCAGCAATAAATCCAGTGCATCTTTTGCATCATCCACGACAATATAGTCTTCATGCTGAATGTTGGTGACAAGTTTGTTATCACCGGACTGAAGTTTATTCCGGTTCCAGCGGTTCAGGATTTCGTAAGGCAGGCGCAGGATCGCTGCGGGAAGGCGGTGCTGCAGGTTGAAAATATCAAAGCGCGTAATACGTTCTACGGATCGTTTGTTCTGCTCATAATAGCGCATCACTTTTTCATTCCCGGTGATTCCCTTCATTTCGACATGCGGAAAGATCCTGCCGGCGAGCGCCGCGAGTTCTCCCGGAACATACTCCCGGATATGCCAGGGATTACGGGAAAGCGACATCTTCCTGTTCGGCGTAGTCAACAAGGCTACTCCACCCGGGCGCAACACCCTGTGGATCTCTTTCAGAAAAAGAGAATCATCCTGGATGTGCTCGATCACCTGGAAACTTACAATACTGTCGTAGGCATTATCTGCCAGCCCCGACAGCGGTGGGATGTTCATACTGAGAAAACGCCCGCCCGGGAACTTCGCCTGCAATGCGTCGATAACCGGTTTGATCTTGTCTACGGCAGTAAAGCTTTTAGCGGGTGACAACAGCAGCTCGACACCCCGTCCTTCGCCACAACCAACTTCCAGGACATCGCCCGAGACGTAAGCCTGCGCCACAACATAAGCTTTGAATAATCGTTGATGGATGGGATTATCGGAAGCAATCTGCTCACTGGCGATCTCTGTGGTATAAACTTTAGCCATAGGCGGCAAAAATAATGATTTGAAGGTTATGGGCCGAGGACATGGATTTTTATCCGCCATTTGTGTGTTGCATGGCAGAAGAAAAGATGCCGATGATCATCTGAAAATATTAAACAGCTTTCATGACAACCATTGTATTTTTACGTCAAAGCATGATTAATTTCACCGCTATGCGTTTGACATTGACTTTATCCTGTGCTTTTCTGATGAGCCTCAGTGCGGGTGCCCAGGCTTTGCGGGATATTAATTACAATTACCTGTACAACCCCAGCGAGCCGTTTACGCTGCACTTAAAAACCATGAATACGGGTGGTTCCTTTACGACATTTTTTGCCCTGCAAATGCGTGATTCGACCGTCTCGGCCCGTGACTTTGTAATCGAATGGCAACTCAGAAACGCCCTGCACGAGAAGGAAGGGAATATCATTCGGACGGACAGTTCATCCGGGCAAGCTGCGATGGAAGGAAAGATCGAATTACCTTCGGCCAGGGCCCAGATCCTGGTCGCCAGGGTCATCAACAAAGCGGCAAAACGCGCCTGGTTCTTTTATAAAACACTTGAACCAACCTATCCCGTCAATGCAATGACAATGGCGGACGGACGGCCCGTGTTCAAGTCATACCTCACGCTCGGTAAAGATGTTACTATTGTGCCCGCTACTCCCAAAGTCGTCTCGTATTACAGTCATGATTTCCCGGCGGCCGTTCCTGCATTTTCAGAATCGCAGCGCCGGGTTTCGCCGGCTTTGAAGGTCGATTCCACCTTCAACCTGTCGGGGACCGGGGGCCTTTACCTGTCGAAGAAAGGACTATACCTTCTACAAAATGATACAGCGGCGCAGGCAGGTTTTGCTTTCAGGGTGGAGGACGACTACCCGCGATATGCCAAAATTGAAAGCCTCGCCGATCCGCTCATTTACATTTGCACGAAAGAGGAATTTAACCGCATGAAGGCGGCGAAGGGTGACAAAAAGGCGTTCGACCGGGTGGTTCTCAGCGTTACGGGCGATAAGGAAAGGGCGAAAGATCTTATGAAAAGTTACTTCCGGCGGGTGGAGCTGGCGAACCGGTATTTTACCTCCTACAAAGAAGGCTGGAAAACCGATCGCGGGATGATCTACATCATTTTCGGGTTGCCGGATGAGGTGTATCGTTTCAGTGACCGCGAAGTCTGGAATTACAAGAACAACGCCTATAAAATCAGCTTCGATTTCGTTCGGTCAGCTACTCTGTTCGACCCGGAAAACCATGTATTAGTACGTGAAAAGAAATTTCAGGAAACGTGGTATGAGGTAATTGATTTATGGAGGAATGCCAGATTCTAGATGCTGGATTCCAGAGGCTGGACGCTGGAGGGGCGAAGGACACAGCGCCGTTTGGATTGCGCGCGTAACGGGGGAGAAGCGTGTGGATTCCGGGTGCTGACCGATAAAATATTTGGGATTTGCCGGGTGAATGGTGAATTTCGGCCTTTTATAACTTCTGGCATCAGATGGAAAAAACAGATATGATTTATGGGACCCGCGCGGTCATGGAAGCGATTTCGGCCGGCAAGGAGATCGAGCGGGTGATGATCCAGTCGGGCCTTAACAACGACCTGGTTAAGGAACTCATCAATACCGCTAAAAATCATCGCGTTCCCATCGCTTTTGTTCCGCCGGAAAAGCTCAAGCGGATGTCGACCAAGAATCATCAGGGGGTGCTGTGCCTCCTGTCGTCTGTCAGCTATACCCCCTTGGACAATCTCATTGACAAGATATTCAGCGAAGGCCGTGAACCGTTTTTGATTTTACTCGACCGTGTCACGGATGTCAGGAATTTCGGCGCCATTGCCCGTACAGCCGAATGCGCCGGCGTGGATGGCATTGTGGTGCCGGAAAAAGGCAATGCACCTATCTCCAGCGATGCCATGAAAACTTCGGCCGGAGCGTTAAATCACCTGGCGGTTTCACGGGAAAGAGATCTCAAAAAAACCATGCAGCTGCTGCGTGAGAGTGGCGTGCGGGTTATCGCGTGTACTGAAAAAGCAGAGAAAGATATTTACGAGGTGAGCCTGACTGGCCCTATCGCGCTGATCCTGGGGTCTGAAGAAGACGGGATTTCCGATACCTTACTGCGCGAAGCCGACGAGCTTGCCAGGATTCCCCTGAAAGGAAAGATCGGGTCACTCAATGTTTCCGTTGCTGCGGGTGTGGCGATTTACGAAGCGCTCCGACAAAAACGGTAACCAGATCAATTTCCTCACAGGCTTAGTTCCTTTTGGTAAGAATTGTATACCCGTTCATCTTGCCATTCTTGTCGTACGACTCGCTTTTAACGATCCCCACTTTCGGTGCGAGCCACTCAATGGATGAAAACTGGAAGTTCATGGTCACACCCATCTGGTTTTTGAAGTTCGCTTTGCTGCTGATCTTGTAACAATCGAAAGTCCCGGCAGGCGTGGTAATGGATTCCTTGCCCTCCACCTTCCGGTCAGTAATATTCACGGTCATCTTCATGGGCAGGGGCGAATTGGTTGCCGTCATGTTGATTGAACCGTCCTTTAACGTCTCGCCTATGGTAAGTTTTGACGGGATTTCGAGGTTCTCAGATTCTATCGTCATTTCATAGCTGCCCATGTTTTTCAATTGCTGCTCCGGAATGAAGTTGCGCATGTCGATGTAAATGGTTCCTCCCGCGCACTTCATCTCAAGGTTTCCATTCATCAGTTCCTTGCCCTTCTCATTGAACATGATGCTGTTAATGGTGGCGTTAAATCCATCACCGGTCTTTGTGTATTGTGTAACATGCTGCTGGTTCCTGCCGGACAGTTTGCCTTTTGCATTATACGTCTCCAGTTCCCAGTTGCTGCCTTCGTTGATCTGATAAAATTCATTGCATTGCGCAAACGCTCCATTTGAAAGAGCGGCAAAGACGACGAGGGTAAGCGTAATGATCTTTTTCATAGGTTTCCTTTTTTTGCTATCAGATGATGTAAGACAAGCACAAAATATCCGCGGTGCGGCCATGCGCGACAGATGGCACACAGGCGGACTGTTATTTTTTAAAATTGGTGACGCATTTTTCGATGATGTCGCAGCACTCGTGGATCTGCTCCTCGGTAATCACAAGCGGCGGCGCCAGCCGGATGATGTTACCGTGCGTGGGTTTCGCCAGTAATCCGTTCTGCATAAATTCCATACAAAGTCTCCACGCGGTATCG
Source organism: Ohtaekwangia sp. (assembly GCA_035628815.1). Lineage (GTDB taxonomy): Bacteria > Bacteroidota > Bacteroidia > Cytophagales > Cyclobacteriaceae > Ohtaekwangia. Next base: position 4,985 of record DASPJC010000206.1, read on the forward strand.
CTGTCAGGACTATCATTGACGACGATCGCATTCAGCAATCCCTTGCCACGGACCAGGGTAATAAGCGATGTTTTTTCCTTAAGGCCCAGCATGCGCGCGCGGAAGATATTTCCCAGTTTCGCCGCATTTCCCGCGAGGTCTTCATCTTTAACCACTGCCAGTGCTTCCATACAAACCACAGCCGCCAATGGATTCCCACCAAACGTGGATCCGTGTTCACCCGGTTTGATCAGCAGCATGATGGCATCATCCGCCAGCACACAGGATACGGGTAACAATCCGCCGGACAGCGCTTTTCCAAGGATCAACAGGTCTGGACGAACGCCCTCGTGATCAGAAGCGAGCATTTTTCCTGTACGCGCGATGCCGGTCTGAATTTCATCCATCATCAGCAATACATTGTTATGCTTACAAATTCGTTCAGCCGCCCTGAGATAGCCTTCATCCGGAACGAATACACCGGCTTCCCCCTGGATCGGTTCAATCCACAGGCCACAGACTTTAGGATTGGCAAGCGCTTTTTCCAGCGCGCTCACATCATTGTACGGAACAATTTCAAAACCGGGCATGAATGGCCCAAAATCCCTCCGTGCATCCTCGTCGGTAGAAGCTGAAATGACGGTTGTGGTGCGTCCGTGGAAATTTTGTTTGACGGCAACAATCACGGCTTCGTTGGGAGCAATCCCTTTTTTGCGATATCCCCACTTGCGGGCCAGCTTGATCGCCGTTTCATTGGCTTCGGCCCCGCTGTTCATGAACAATGCCTTTTGATAGCCGAAAGTCTCGCACACATATTTTTCGGCAAGTCCCAGTTTATCGTTATAAAATGCGCGCGACGTAAGGGTAAGTTCTTTTGCCTGGTCAACCAACGCCTGGACAAGACGCGGATGACAATGTCCCTGGTTTACGGCACTGTAGGCCGACAAAAAATCAAAGTAGCGCCTGCCTTCGACATCCCATAAAAAAACGCCTTCGCCCCTGCTCAGTACAACAGGCAGCGGGTGATAATTATGCGCGCCGTATTTATCTTCCAGTTGGATGGCTTCCTGACTGGATGTAATCGTCTCCACCATAATCTTCATTCAATAGGCGTTAAAGTTAGGCAAATATTCAAAACCCGCGGGCGCATTTCCGATTAAAAGGCGGATCCCCCGAAACCCGGTATTTGAAATTTAAACATTGGGCTTCGAATCGCCTATAATCGATAACTTTGGCGTATGGAGATTTTGCTGACGATTTCGGGTTTGATAGCTGGTGTTGGTATTGGCTGGGTGATGGTGCGTTCCAGGGTCTCAGCTGATCATCAAAAGATGGCGGCTGCCGTGCTGGTGGAACAGGAAAAGAACAGGGAACTGCAATCCCGCCTGAACGAACTAAAGGTAGAGGTAGTACAAGAGCGCAATAAAGTACTGGAAGCGAACAACAGTCTCGCTGCGGCTGAAGCCGATTATCGCAACCTGCAGGAAAAACTTCAGGACCAGAAAAAGGAGCTGGAAGTACTGCATGAAAAACTGACCCTTCAATTTAAGAACCTGGCGAATGAGATCTTTGAAGAGAAGAGCCGGAAATTTACGGATCAGAACAAATCCAACATTTTCGACCTGCTCAAACCTCTGGGGGAACGCATCCTGGAATTTGAAAAGAAAGTAGACGAGACGCACAGAGATAATATTTCGCGGAACTCCGCACTTCGGGAGCAGCTCGAGAACCTGCAAAAACTGAACGTGCAAATGACCCGCGAGGCGGAAAATCTGACGCGCGCGCTTCGCGGTGATACCAAGACCCAGGGCGCCTGGGGGGAATTCATCCTGGAGAGCATCCTTGAAAAGTCAGGACTTGAACGCGATCGCGAGTATTTTGTACAGGAGTCATTCACCACGGTCGAAGGGCGGCTCCGCCCCGATGTCATCATTCGTTTACCGGAAAGTAAGCACGTCATCATCGATTCGAAAGTAAGCCTGACAGCGTACAACAATTTCGCGAACGCGGAAACCGACGAGGATAAAACACTTTTTCTGAAAGGCCACCTGACGTCGATCCGCCAGCATATGAAACTTCTCGGCGATAAGAATTATCAGAAGAATATCACGGAGAGCAGCCTGGATTTTGTCATCATGTTCATTCCGATCGAACCGGCGTATATCCTGGCCATCCAAAGCGAGAAGACTTTGTATGAGGAAGCCCTGGAAAGAAGGATTGTTTTTGTGAGTCCGACGCTGCTGATCCCTTCGCTCCAGTTGATCAAAAACACCTGGAAACAGGAGTACCAGACCCGGCACGTGCTTGACATTGCAAACAAGGCCGGTGATCTCTATGACAAGTTCGTCGGTTTCACGGAAGATCTTATTACGCTGGGCAGGCATCTTGACACCTCCAAGAAATTGTATGAAGAGTCCATGAAAAAGTTGTCGGTAGGCAGCGGTAACCTGGTCCGTCGCGTGGAGGACCTGAAAAGGCTGGGTGCAAAAGCCAGTAAGACGATCGACAACGGTTTGTTGAAGCGCGCGGAAGACCAGGGTGACCTGTTTGATAATCCCTGAATGCTAATTTTCCAGGGGACCAATGCTAATAAATCCGGCCGATGTTCGCTACGATCAGGCGTTTCAGCTCCAGCGGGTCAATGAGTCCCTGTTTGCCATACAGTATTTTTCCGCCGGGCGCGATAAATAAGGTATACGGTAATGCGCCTTCCCACTTTTTATCCAGCGCTTCGATAAAAGCATATTTGTCACCTTTAAGAATGTAATTTTTCATGGAGGCCTGTTTGCGGGTGAGGAAATTCAGGGCCGTCGCTTTCTTGTCGAGGTTATCCATGCTGATGGTAACAAGTTCGAATTCGCGGTTGCGATACATGCGGTTCATCGTCACGAATTCCGGAAACTCGGTAACACAAGGGCCGCACCAGGTAGCCCAAACGTTAATCAGCTTGTAGTTGACACCGTCATTTTTTAACAACGCCTTTAATTGTTCCAGGTCAAGATCTTCGATGCTGACTTTTTCCTTTGCCCACTCTGCGGGAGCCTGGTTTGCGTAGTCGCGCTTATCCGGCCACTTGATGGAACATCCGAAGGTTTTTGTCTTCTCCACGGTCACGGGTTTGCCGGCGACGAGTTCATCCAGTGCGTTCCGCGTATCGTGCGTTTTGGCAGAGCCTGGCTTTTCACCATCGTCGATCCGGCCGCTATAACGCAGTGTACGTTGCTCATCAAAAATGAAAACGTGCGGCGTCGCCTGGGGTCCGTATTTTATGGATGCGGCAGAAGTCTCGCCATCGTATAAGTACGGGAAATTAAACTGCTGATCTTCTGCCCGCAGTTTCATATCCTCGAAGGTATCACCCACGTCCGTGTATCCCATTTCATCCAGCCTTACACTCAGCGGATCGTTGGGTGAAATAGCAATGACACCTACGCCTTTGTTTTTGTATTCGGTGGTAAGCTGTTTCATGCGTTCTTCATACGCCTGGGCCGTAGGGCAATGATTGCACGTGAATATGATCACCAGTATTTTATGGTTCGCAAAATCCTTCAACGTGTATGTCTTTCCATCAACACCCGGAAGTGAAAAGTCAGGAGCCTTGGCGCCGATGGCCAGGGGCGCCGGGTCCGCGGAAAAGCCGGCGACACCGGAC
>DASPJC010000207.1:0-5671 GCA_035628815.1 Ohtaekwangia sp.
TCCATGACTTTATGTAACAAAGGTTCCTGACCAAGTCCTTTAAGCGACAATACTTTCCCGGGATCGATGGGGTGATGCATTGTTTCAATTTCTTTCTCGCCGTCCAGTGCGATCACATCAGCGCCGAAGAAAGTTCCATCCGGGTTCAAAATGCGGTGCACAATTTTCCGGTGAGGTAGTGTTATTTTCGCGATGTTCTCGGATAATTTTATCCTGGGTTTTCCATCGGCATGCGCAAGTTTGTACACGCCATCCAATGCTGCGTCCGGGGGACCGGTTACAAGGCTGGTGCCGACACCAAAGATATCGATCGGCGCCTGTTGGTCGAGCAAGCTTTTGATCACGTGCTCATCCAGCTGGTTGGAGGCTACAATTTTCACATCCTGTAGACCAGCGTCATCAAGCATTTTTCGCGCCTCACGTGAAAGGTAGGCAAGGTCGCCACTGTCGAGCCTGATCCCTTGCAGGCGATGACCGCGTTGCGCCATCTCTTTTGCAACCGTAATGGCATGCGGAACGCCGGAGCCAAGCGTATCGTACGTGTCCACCAGCAGGACACACTGTTCAGGACGGTGCAAAGCGAAATCGCGGAATGCATCAAGCTCATGGTCATAACCCTGCACAAAGGAATGCGCCATCGTCCCGGAAGACATTAAACCGAAATCGGCAGCAGCCTTGACATTGCTGGTGGAGTTAAAACCACCAACGATCGAAGCGCGTGTTGCATGATAGCCGCCCAACCCCTGCGCCCTTCGCAGTCCAAAATCACTCAGGATACGGTCACCGGCAACGGACCGCATACGCGCGGCTTTGGTGGCAATGAGCGATTGAAAATTCAGTAAATTCAGCAATAACGTTTCGACGATCTGCGCTTCCAGCATGCTTGCTTCTATCCTCACAACAGGTTCATTCGGAAAAATTACCTCGCCTTCCCGTGCGGCGTAAACGGTGCCACTGAACCGGAAGTCCGAAAGGCTTTCGGCAAACTTCTTGCTTAGTCCGATGTGTTTCAGGTAGTCGATGTCTTCTTTTTCGAAATGCAGGTCCTGCAGGATATTCAGGACATCTCCAAGGCCGGCGAAGATAACGTACCCGCCGCCAAACGGGAGCTTGCGAAAAAAATAATCAAACACCGCATCGTGATGGTTATTGCCCGTCAGAAAATACACCTGCCCCATCGTGAGCTGGTAAAGATCGGTGTAAGTTCCGGTGATGGAAAAGTTTTTCATGCCATTATCGGGTAAAATTCCCCTGCAAAGATGCATGTTTATTTTTGAAGTCGCTATGAAGCCAGCAAGCCGTGTTTTTTTGTATTGCATTATTGATTCTATTTCTTCTACATTTATGCTGAAATGTTTTTGCTCCACACAACATACAGGCGCTTTTGTTTTCTGATGCGAATATTGTTCGTGCTGCATTTTCTCAACCTGAGTATTGATGCGCGCGATCCGAAACCGGATACCATTCCTGAAAACCTGGCCATGAACGATATTGAAAGCCTGGCCGAATTTATAGCTGAAGTTGTATTCAATTGGCGTGACGCATTCGCCGAACATGATGAGCGCGATAATGATGGGGGAGGCGCTGCAGATTTTTTTAAATTCTACCCGTCCGGATTAAAAGAAATTAATGTTGCTGGTAACAGTTATAAGCCGTCCGTGAAAGTTTTTTTCATCATCGATAGTGGCAATACCCTGCCGGCGATGCGGGATATCGTTTCCCCTCCACCACGCGCCTGACAATACTCCGGCGTACACCGCTTTCCCCATCAACGATCGATTTGCGCGGGTTGCTTCGTTTACCATGACGGCATCCACGTAAACTTCCATGGGTTATGTCCATAATTTATCCAACGCAATTCCCTTATGAATATCAAAAACAAATATATACTCAATCTTATTTTTCTGGCTATCATCGCGATCATCAGCCTGACAACAATTATTATGTCGTGGCTGGAGGGCTAGCGGGAAAAATACCCTGCGATCCAAAGGCGCCAACCAGGCTTTCCTTTATCAGGAATAAAACGTAAACTTCCGCCGGTTTGAAACCTCTAACAAAAGTGCTATGCCAAAAATATTCTTGTCCGCCTTCTTTTTCTGCCTTCTGTTCGTCAATCATTCGTTCAGTCAGGACGCTGCCTGGAAAATGGTGGAGGGAAGAATCGCCACACCATGGGCCGGTGAAGTGAATCCGGCCGATCCGTTGCCGGAGTACCCGCGACCGCAGATGGTACGCGAAACTTGGCTGAACCTCAATGGTCTCTGGGACTATGCGATCGCCCCGGACAACCAGACCAGCACGCCATCATACCAGGGCAAAATACTCGTACCCTTTGCCATCGAGTCTGCTTTGTCTGGGGTTGGGAAGGTCGTCGGCAAAGAGAACCGGCTTTGGTACCGGAGAACGGTCAATCTGCCCAGACAGTTCAAGGGCAAGACTGTGCTGCTGCATTTTGGCGCGGTTGACTGGCGTTGTGAGGTTTTTGTGAATGGAAAAAAGGCCGGTACCCACACGGGCGGTTACGATCCTTTTTACTTTGACATCACCGATGCCGTCAGGTCCGGTACCCAGGAAATTGTTGTCAGCGTGTGGGACCCTACCGATGACGGGCCACAGCCGCGTGGCAAACAGGTGAACAAACCGAACAGCATCTGGTACACACCGGTAACAGGGATCTGGCAAACCGTGTGGCTGGAGGCGGTTCCGAAAACCTACATACAGTACACCCGGCAAGTACCGGATATTGAGCGGTCAAATTTGAAAGTCAAGGCCGTCGTGAGTAATCAGCAGCCGGGCGACAAAGTATCTGTTTCGGTATGGGAAGGAACGAAACAAGTAGGCACCACGGAAGGCAGTGGCGCGGACCTCATCGTCAACATTCCGGACGCGAAATTATGGTCTCCTTCAAATCCGTTTTTATACGACTTGCGGGTCGCTGTAGTGCGCAAAGGGAAGGTTATCGATGAGGTAAAAAGTTACTTCGGCATGCGCAAAATAAGTATGGTCCCGGATAAGAACGGTGTGCAGCGTATGCTGTTGAACAATGAATTTCTATTTCAGCATGGCCCACTCGACCAGGGATGGTGGCCCGATGGTTTATACACTGCGCCAACGGAGAAGGCGTTGCTGTTTGATATAGAAAAAACAAAGGCGATGGGCTTCAACATGATCCGCAAGCACGTCAAGGTAGAGCCCGCACGCTGGTATTACCATTGCGACCGGTTGGGGATGCTGGTATGGCAGGACATGCCGAGCGGGGATCTCGGCAACCGCTGGGATAGTCGCCCCGGCATCATCGGTGTGGCTACTGATAAAGAACGAACGAAGGAATCAGAGCAGTATTTTCATACGGAGTGGAAGGCAATCATTGACGCGCGGATTAATTTTCCGTCCATTGTAGTGTGGGTGCCATTTAACGAAGCATGGGGCCAGTTTAAAACGGCAGAGGTAGCGGCGTGGACGATGCGGTATGATTCGTCGCGATTGGTCAACGCGGCCAGCGGCGGTAATTTCTCCACAGCCGGGCATATTATTGACCTGCATAATTATCCGGAACCGGCAATGCCCGCCCCACACTTATTCGGGAAAGAACACGTTATCGTGCTCGGTGAATACGGCGGACTGGGCCTCCCGGTAGAAGGACATACCTGGCAATCGAAGGACAACTGGGGCTACCAAAGCTTTGATAACAAGGAGGCACTGCTCGAAAAATATGAACTGTTCATCACCAGTTTAACCCGGCTTGTGGAAAAAGGATTATCGGCCTCTGTCTATACACAAACCACCGACGTGGAAATTGAAACAAACGGGCTCATGACCTACGACCGTAAAATCATAAAGTTTCCGGAAGCGCAATTGAAAGCTGCGCACCAGAAACTTTATGACGCTTCGCTCGTGAAGTTCAATAAATAACGTGATGGATATCAGGGAAGCGGCGATTCATGCTTCATGATCTCTTCCTGTGACATTACCACGATGCGGTCGTCTTTGGACAGGGGATCACCGCGGCCATCCTGGTTACTGACAGCGAGGTAGAGTTTACCATTATCGCCTTCAACAACGTTGCGCAGTCGCCCGAAGGTTTTGTGAAGGTAGCGTTCAACCGTTTCAATCTGCGAAGGATCGGTGTCATTAAATACGGCGCGGTACAGTGCTTCACCCCGCAAACCTGTAAACACAAGCGAGCCTTCCCATTCACCCGCTGTCACAAAGATTCCACCGGTGGGTGCCCACGTCGTTGTATCGCCACTATGGTATACCGGAGTTTCCATACCGGCATGTTGCTCGCTTCCGCGTATCACAGGCCAGCCATAATTGTGCCCGGCCATGATCAGGTTGATTTCATCGCGACAACATCCCTGTTCTTCGGAGGGTCCATGCTCTGTCGACCAAAGTGCATTTGTTCCCGGCTGAAATGCCAGTCCCTGCGGATTGCGATGACCTAATGAAAAGATGTACGATCCGGCGAAAGGATTGTCGTCCGGAACGGCGCCATCGCGTGTCATCCGAAGAATTTTCCCGTTCAGCGAAGTCATATCCTGGGCAAGTTCCGGTATGTAGCGTTCGCCGATGGCCCAGTATAACGTACCATCGGGTCCGAATTCCAACGGGCCGCTGTTATGAATGTAATTTCCTTCAATACCATCCATGAGTACGCGGTCAAATACAGGTGTTCCGTTGTTGTCCTTGTAACGGACGAGTTTATTGACCAGATGCAGGGGTCCTTTGCTGGCGGCATAGGTATACCCTATATATACATATCCGTTGTCGTCGAATTCCGGATCGAGGGTAATTCCCAGCAGGCCTGATTCACCGACTTCTTCCACCACCGAGTCCAGTTTAAGCCATGGCTTCGCATTACCATTTACAAGGACCGAAACGACGCCAGGTCGTTGCGTGAAAAACATTCGTCCATCGGGTGCAAACTCCATCTCCCACGGCGTATCGAGATGATCTGCAATGGTCCTTCCGACAGGTTTATCATGTTTTTCATCATCGTCAAACCACTCGTCACAGGAGACAAGTGTAATGCTGATGGCGAATACGGAGATCAGCCACCGGCGTGACGTTTTCATTGTGTTCAGCATAAAATTGTTTTTCATACGTGTGATGTTTATGATGCAAAACAACATACCGCCTGACCGGCAGGGCAGGGTAGGGTAGTGTGTCATAGCGGCGATGAAAAAATTAATACCCGTAGAACAGAAGTTTCGTTTGGGTAATTCCGTGCTGAACACGGGACATGTGTTGCAGTGTTGCGTACCCGGCGGGCGCCAGGACCAACGACATGGGTATGTGTCGACGGTTAGAATTAATGTCCCGACAATACAAATGCCCCCCAATAATACGGCTGGGGACGGATCTTGCGGATGTTGCGCTGGGCTTGCCGGAAGGCCGACCGGATATCCTGAGGAGACTGTAACCATTCCTGGTAGAAGGAAGTCATCAGCGCCTGCGTGGCAAAATCGTCGACTTTCCAAAGACTCATCAAAACATTTTCCGCGCCCGCTGCCATTAACGATCGCTGCAGCCCATATACGCCTTCGCCTGGATGAAAGGTTCCAAGCCCTGTTTCGCAGGCTGACAAGACGACGAGTTGTGTTGAATCCAGGTTGAGACTAAGCGCTTCAAAGGCGGAGAGAATGCCATCATCGTTTTGCAGCATGGGATT
>DASPJC010000208.1:0-2554 GCA_035628815.1 Ohtaekwangia sp.
GGATCAATCATTCCGCTATCCGCGTCCGCGAGTTGGTTGAGGTACTGGCCCACTATACCGCCCTGGCTACCGACAGCAGAAAGAAAGAGGCTGTTGATCTTAACCTCATGTTCAACCTGCTGACGAATAAATTCAGGGAAGAATTTGATAAGAAAAACGCCTTGCTGCAGCTGCAGGGTCTTTCTACGGTCCAAGGCTATCCGGATCAGCTACGCCTGCTTTTCGAGTGCCTCATTGACAACAGTCTCAAGTTCAGTAAAGACAACCAGTCGGTAGTGATCAAAGTATCCAAGCAACAGCTCCTGGACAGCGATCCCGAAACCTTTCGTTCACAGTGTGCTTTCAAGATCGTTTACCAGGATAATGGAATTGGATTCGACAATGCTTTTGCAGAAAAGATCTTCTCGATGTTCAGAAGGCTTCAGACTTCGTCGGAGGGCGATGGAAAAGGAATAGGACTTTCAATTGTCAAGCGCGTAATGACCAATCATAGCGGGTTTGTACTGGCCCGCGGCAAACCCAACGAGGGCGCTGAATTCGTGTTGTACTTTCCAGACCATTAAAGGTCTGCTGTCTACAATTTTGTTTCAGGGTCAAAATCAGATTCGCTGCTGCGGATCGGATTGGCGGCGGCATCTCCTTCTCCGACATTCTCGTAGTCTTCCCGACGCGATGCTGTGTGATTTTTCTTTACCGTTTCCTGCTTCTTCAGGTCTTCCACCGCTGGATTGCGTTTACTGGCCGTAGCATCCTGTGTTTGGAACTCCGGGCCCTGCCCCTGGTGCAGACTCTCAGGGTCCTGCTCCCGCGCATTTTCCTGTTCGTTGGAGCCATGCGGATTATTATATTTATTATTTCCCATCACTGTTATTTTTAAAGTCGCTACCGTTTTTTTTATGCTATCCCTGATCCTTCGTGTCTTCAGCGAAATCGGCTCGGATACGCGTAAATTCCCGCCTTACGTCCGCGAGCGTCTGGGTCGTCCTGATACCCATATCGCTATTCCATATTTTGCTGTTGACAACTTCGTCGATGGTCTTGTCGAGCTGCGTTTTATAGCGTGTAAGGTCGTGCGTAATTTTCTGGTAACGTGGATCGGGTGCCTCGATGGCGTTGGAAGATCGCTTCGTGATCTCGCCCAGCATTGTACTCACCGAATCGCGCAGGCTTACAATCTGGCGGGACAAATTTTCACGTGTGGCAGACTCTCCCTGGTGCTGGCCCGGAGGTGGTGGTATTTCCTGCGCAAAGAGAGACCCGGCGACAAACGTGACCAGCACAAAGCATGCAAAATATCGGAGTGCGTTCATTGATCGTAATTTTTTTAACGAAAAGCGTGTGTTAACCGCTGTTTCCTGATTCTCATGCGCAAACGGTTTTCCTTGATTGCTCTTGCTTCACGTAGCCTTTCATCCGTTTCCGAATCCTCGATCTTTACGAACAAGACCTTCGCCAGGAAGTATGCTGCCGCCATGAACAAAGGGTAGCCGATGACAAAGGCAACTAAAAACATGATGTATCCCATATAGAAAGCATTTGATTTCCGGAATAACCGAATAAATCAAATGCCCATCGACCTGTATACCCGGGCCGGCGCCCCACGAAGAAAACGTGTAGGGTTCTCCGCAAAAAGTACCTATTAACGTTGGTCGTCTGTCAACGGTGGAGGTATTTCCGCACCGCTTCGGATGATTGTCCAACGGCCTTGACAGCATTCTTCAGGCGCATCTCGTTGCAGCTGAGCTGTGAACACCACCACCGGACTTCATCCCGCACTTCAATGTTTATTTTGCTATCGTCCCTGGGACGTCGTGTCTCCGGATTGTCTGACATACCCCTGCCCTCCTTCCATGCTTGATTATGATAAAAAATAAAGGCTCCCTCACGAGAGCCCTTATGCTTCTCCGCATCACCTTTGAAGGATCTGCAAATGGTCGTTTCTCAACACAGACTCACTTATTCAAGAAGTTACAGAAAATTGTAAAAAGCGATGCCATCGCTATCCCGCGACAACTTCGCCACCATTCACGTGAATGACCTGCCCGGTAATGTAGGAAGCATCCTGCGAAGCCAGAAAGACGTAGGCAGGTGCTACTTCATAAGGGTAGCCGGCCCTTCCCATCGGCGTGCTCTTTCCGAAATTACGGATATGGGCTTTATCGAACGATTCTGTAATCAACGGCGTCCATATGGGGCCAGGGGCAACCGCGTTAACCCGGATACCATCTTTGGCGAGGTTTTTCGCCAGTGATCGTGTGAACGAGACGATCGCTCCTTTTGTCGATGAGTAGTCAATAAGATGCTCGCTACCACGGTATGCGGTAACGGATGTTGTATTGATGATAGACCCGTCACGACTCATTTTTTTCAACGCGGCCTGCGTGAAATAGAAAAAGGAGAACATGTTTACTTCAAACGTCCGGTGAAATTGTTTTGCAGGAATGTCTGCAAGTTCCGAAGCGGGTTCGTGTGTTCCGGCATTGTTCACCAGGATGTCCAGTTTCTTGAATTTCTTGAACGTCTCCTGGACAACTTTGCGACAGAACGACTCCTT
>DASPJC010000209.1:0-7004 GCA_035628815.1 Ohtaekwangia sp.
GGTCGGGAATGTTGACGAGTCGCTTTCGGAAATATTCATGTACGCCATGGCATTGTTATTCGCCGTGTCGCTGACCGCAGCACATTTTGCCTTTAAGAAAATATTGCATAAGGCGGGTAGTCTCTCCGATATTAAATCAAAAATGACCCGTTATACAACGGCGTGTATTGTCCGTTCCGCCCTTTTCGAAGTGCCCGGCTTATTTGCTGCCGTCATCGTACTCGTCACCGGAAACATTCTTGCACTAGCCGGTAGCCTCGTGGCGTTGTTGCTGCTCCTTTTCTTCCGCCCGTCAAGGCAACAAGTTGTTCAGGACCTAAACCTCACCATCCAGGAAATGCTTATGCTGGAATCGCCGAAGAAGAACAGATAAAAAAAACCGGGCCGATAAAACTATATCGTACCCGGTCCTTAATCCCAACGAACCCAGGTAACCCATACCGTTATCCATTGTAGACGTGTGTGTTTGACTGTCTTACATTTCGAGTCACGCTCCTGTTGGCCGTACACCGTTCCGGACATACTTATAAAAAATGCCAACAACAGTTTTCTCATCACTCCGGTTTCCCAATTTCACTTTACAAAGCCCACGCTGAGGAACGGAGTTTGTTCCCCAGCGTAATCGTCGCAGACAACTATTCATTTAATCATTATCGGCGCCGTCAGACTGCATTCTTTCGAGCGTATAGGAAGCAACATCCTTCCCTTGCTGGATACCCACTTCAGAATCGAATCGCCAGTGTATACCGCCATAGATCCGCGATTCGGCAGCCTCGAGCGCCCAGGCTTCGCATTGCTCAGCTTCCGCGGGAAATACATATCCGAGCACTTCAGATGCAGCCGCGGAGAACGTGCTGTGACCGGAGGTATAGCTGGGGAAATTCGGGGTACCCAGGATGGTCTTGAATCCGGGTATGGCCTGAATCGGGCGTGGGTAGTGATAGAAGTACTTCGCATCCCAGCAGGCAATCCCGGCATCCATGATGGCCATGTTCATATAGGCAAACGTTCTTGCCGACCGTACCGGGTTCTGCCTGTATTTGATCATGAATTCCTTGGCAAATCTGTTCCAATGGCCGGGTGGTGTATAGGTCCCGAGACCATCCTGCCACCAGTTCGCAATTTTTCTTCTCCCTTCCGTCATGTTGTTTTGAATATCCTGTAACTCTTTGGCCGCTACCTGAAATTCGGCTGAGCCGGGTGCTGGCGGAGGACCAGGTCGTACGTCCTCGACGTTGGGAACATTCCACATCTGCACCCTGCAGAACAATGGCGCCAAACCTACAGGACGCACAGGCACTTCGAGATTTTCCCACTGCCATCCTAAACGTGCGAACGCTGACGCCTTGATGGAATCTGAAACCGGCTTGGGGCACTGCGCCTTCTTCATTCCATCATTCGCAGCCCTTGCCATCGTCACCTTGGTTACTTCCGTACCGATATAGCTACCCGCAACAATATCACTCTGAACGTTGGCGCCGGACCACCGGAGACTATTTAAATGTTCTTCCGCGCGCGCCGCCAAATAATCTTTTTCGAGGGGGAACATGGCGGTCAGTATATCACGTGACACGACAGCGATCACCGCGCCATCGGATGGATAAGCGGGCAACGATGTCTGGGCGTACAACGACGGTATCGTGTTGTCATAGTGATACGGAGCCAGCCGGTTGTAGCTGTATTTGTAATTCCATGCCGTGAGCAATCCATCATATTGGGCGACGCTTAAATACGCGAGCGCCCTGGAGGTATATGCCGGATGGGCAAAAGGAAAAGCAGGCGGTCCGTCAGGTGTGGCCGGGTTTGGAAGCGTATACGTTCCATCCGGGTTCGGCCCCGGTATGAGATTGTATTTTGCAGCGAGTTCCAGCGCGATCTCATTCCATCGCAGAATGGGATTATTGGTCCAGTATTCTGCAGCTTTCCTTTGGCCAGACGACAGGTTTTCGATTTCCGATTTTAATTCATCAAGTTCCTCCTGGTATGCATCTGACTCAGCGTCGTCGGGCGCCCCAATTTCTATGTGGTCAGTCGTCGACAACAGTATCGGTTCCCATGACCCGGCATTTTCATCCAGTCCTGAAAAGTCATAATCTGAAAAAGCGGCGTACCGCGGCAGGTCATGTTCACATGAGACTACTGCCAGCAGCACCAGACACAGGCCGGCAAATTGTATGCGTAAACTTTTTTTCATAATCGTTATTTTTCGAGGTCTAAATTTTAAACTGATAGGTTCCACCGAATCCGAAGGCTGCCAGTTTCGGCATGTTCCTTCCTTCGATAACCTGGTTGTAGTAGGCCAGCACACCGAGCCCTTTTACCGGTTTGATATAGTACTGCACGGAAACACCAACCTGATCGAAATTAACTTTGTTGGTGGGTTGTGCGGCGTTGTAGAACCGGATATCGTCACCGCTGGTCGACTTCAATGAGTAATAGCTCGCTTCCAGTTTAAGTGTATTATCAAGGAACCACATGCCGATCACACCATTGTATTCCCAGGCACTCGGAACATCCATCCATGGCGTGTAGTAGCTGCCGTTGTTGTAGTAGTAATCGCGTTCCGCTTTTGTCTGCCCGCGGAACAGGTGCGCGCCCGCAATGCGCGCGTATAACCCCATATCGAGTTTATACTGAACGATACCACGCAGGCTCCACTCGTTCGTGCCGTTGCCGATGCTGTAGGGCCTGTAATCTGAAAGGTAATTCGTGATGGGTGTCGCAAAACCACCCGCCGCCAGAACGGCGAGCTTTCCCTTGCCGAGTTCTTTGTTCATGATTTCGTATTTCAAGGCAAGGTTCAGGTCCTGGAAACCTTTTGCACCCCGTAACTTTCCCCCGTTAGGCTCGGTTGACTCCGTCTTGACATACGGGACCGCAATGTAAAAATTCAGTTTGTCAAGGATACCGATCGCAACCATCGGCATGACTACTGTCCGCGAAACATCAGCAATGGTTTCGTTCGTACGCAACAACTTACCTTCCCAGTATTCGTCAAACGAACCGCGCTCATACGTCAGCGCAAAGCAAGATTCGCGCTGCCTCATCATCATCGCGTCCGACGGCGTTTGCGCCTGCGCGATGTATGCACCGCAGAGTAAGGCAAGGGTGAAAAAAATTGATTTGGTAGAACTCTTCATGTAGGTATTGATTAGGGTTTTTAAAATGTCGCATTGATGCACAAGTCGAATCTGAACAGGCGAATTCATCTTGCGAATGGTAATGTTGAATGTTCAGGAAATAATACGAGCCAAGACACGCACCGCTGGTGGCATTATCTTGTCAAGCAAAGTTTGCCCAAAGGACGCACCAATCCCCGGAGATCGGCGCCATGGAAGCACTGGATATTTACGATTGTGGAGGGGGACTGTATACAGCGATTGACCTGCTGTCGACGGGAATGTTAAAATCAACGGCCGTTAAGGAATAATTCCAGCCCGGTGAGGCAGCCGTTATGTGAACGGATGTGAGCAGAAAATCTTTAATGAAGCCAGTCATCACCTTGCCCCCGTGCTTTGCATTGACGGGCTTGTCGGTAAAGGTTTTTACATAATCTGCAAGCGCCTGCCTGATTCGATTGGTACCCTTGTCTTTGATGCACACCATGTAGAGCGTGTCATGCTGAAGTTTTTGCTTCACCAGGCGATAAGACTCGCCATTTTGCTCGAATGCTCCATCGACACGCTCGAACTCGCCAGTGCCTGCCGCGTAGGGAATAGCAATGGGAATTTTGATGGTGATCGTTTGTGACGTGTCGTATGCGGCGTTATCCAATCGTTGAACGAGCCGGTTTGTGTGGGTGTAATGGAAGCCCAGAAAAATCCCGTAGTAACCTGCTACATTGAAGAGCAGGATCAGGATCAGCGCAAATGAGGTGGTCTTTCTCATTTCAGAGGGCTTAGGGATTTACATATTTAGGAGTTTTAATTTACAAAAAAAACAAGGCTGGAACAGGACGGAATATTGCAGTAAAAACACAGCGCCGTCACAAAGGCACAAAAACGACCTTTTTCGTTTCAAAAAACTCTTCTTCAAAATAGTCGGAAAGCTCAAACACCTGGTGGAGTCTTTTCAGCTCAGCCAGTTCCTCTTCCAGGTCTCCTCCTTTTAAATAAAAAATGCCGTTGTCCATGGGATGGATACTCCCGGGTTTTGTTTTGCGGTGAATCCAGCCATAGAATTCCTTCAAACGGGTAACCGCGCGGCTTACAATAAAATCGTACTGACCTTTAACCTGTTCCGCACGGATGTGATCGGCCGAGACATTTTTTAACTTCAATCCCTCCGCCACCGCCCTTACCACCGTAATTTTCTTTCCGATCGAATCCACCAGGTGAAAATGAACCTCGGGAAACAGTATCGCCAGCGGTATACCGGGGAATCCTCCGCCCGTACCGACGTCCAGTACCGATGCCCCCGCCTTGAAGGATATAACTTTGGCAATACCAAGCGAATGGAGAACATGGTTGATATAAAGATTGTCGATGTCCTTTCTTGAAATGACATTGATCTTTTCGTTCCAGGTCTTGTAAAGGTCTGACAATCCCGTAAACTGACTTTTCTGCTCTTCGGTCAGCGTCGGAAAATAACGGAATATGATATCGGCTTGCGTCAGAACAGGTACATTAAGGTGTGTTGACGGTTACATAATTTGTCACCTTCCATCGGCCCGGCTTTTTACCCGGCGACAGGAAATAAATGCGACGGTATCCATCGCGCATAACGATCGCGTTATTGAGCATGATCAGCCTTTCAAACTCGACACCGACCAGGGCCCCGGATCCGAAAAAAAGCGGCTGTGATATCCGGTGGATCCTCAAGGTCTTGTCTTTCACCGGCTGAAAAGCGGCTGCAATCTTACCATCGACCGCCGACGCGGTGATCTCCCTGACCAGGTCCCTCTCAACAACCTGGGCATGGTAGATTTGCTTCTCGTCCCACCGGGTCAGCGTTGCGTTCTCCAGCTGACCGATAAAGCCTTGCCGTGTTGCATCATCAAAATGCATCAGTGTATCGGTGGTGATGTGGCGTAGCGAATCGGTTAAGGTGATCAGCGTCCCGTTGCTTATGTCGATCGAAATTCCCGTGGCCTTTTCTTTTTTGATGACCGCGTCCGCAACAGCATGGTAATCTTTGCCATGATCCTGCAGTGCATACGAAGGCGTGATAAGTATGGCAAAGAAAAAAGACAGCATGATGGCCCTCATCGGAGTTCAGATGTGATCGCGCTTGTTCTTCACCATTTCGAACATCAGTTCGCGGGCGCGATGAAGTTGTGCTTTAACGGTACCGAGGGGCGCGTCAAGCTCGACGGCGATTTCCTCATAGGACAATTCGTGGAAATAACGGAGCCTTACCAGCTTTTGATACTTCGGCGGAAGCTTGTCCACAAATATCTGGATAAGCTCGGCTTTTTGCGCCTTGATGGTTTCTTCCTGGGGGTTGAGATTCTCATCTTCGACATCGATCGAAACGGACTGGCCGTCGTCGTCGGTAAAGGTATTATCGATACTGAAAGTATTGAGCTTCTTCTTCCGGATGTAATCGATGGTATTGTTCGTGGCAATACGAAAAAGCCAGGTGCTGAAAGTGAAATCCTTTTTAAACCGATGAAGACTGCGGAACGCTTTTGCGAAAGACTCGATGGTAAGATCCTCTGCATCGTCCACGTTGCGCACCATTTTCAGAATCATATGATAGACCGGTCGCTTGTACCGTTGCAACAATTTGGCGTAGGCGTTATCATCCCCGCCCACCGCCAGGTCGATCAGGCGGAAGTCTTCAATTGCTTTGGACGAGAACCGGCTTTCTTCTTCTTCTAATTCTTCCATCGTACTTTCCTTGTCAGTAACGCTGCAAGGCCGGTGACAAGATAGTAAAAGGCATAAATAAAATCTAAAGGCACGACGGCCCATCCCTCGAATGGTTCCTCCAGTTTCCGTGATGCCCTGTTTATCGTGATCAGCAAAATCAGGCTTCGGAACGCTATCACGCCCAGCACCCAGTATAAAAACGGCGAGAATATCATCAAAGGTATACCGATAAACCATGTTGCGAGCCAAGTGAGCATAAACAGGCCCAGCATCAACCTGTGGCCGAACCGGTAATGTTTCCCGACTGACAGATGCCTGACTTTCTGGTTAAAAAAGCTGCGCCACGACGTTTTTGGAACCGAGTACATGCCAGCACCTTCCATTACCACCCGCGTCGTTGCGCCGCGCGCGTGCTGGTTGACAAACAGATCGTCGTCGCCACCGGTAACGTGGAGGAGGTTGTTGAATCCTTTGGCCTCCAGGAAAAAAGACCGCCGGTAAGCCAGATTGCGGCCGACACCCATATAAGGGTTGCCCAGTATGGCGAATGACAAGTATTGTATCGCTGTCAGCAGCGTTTCAAACCGTATCATCCTGTTGAGAAATCCCCGGGCTTTCAGATAAGGCGAATAGCCCAGTACAAACCTGGTATCGGCTGAAAAACCTTTGCTGAGTGACAACAGCCATTGGTCGTTCTTAGGACGGCAATCCGCGTCTGTCAACACGATCCATTCATACCGTGCGGCCTTGATACCGAGGGTGATGGCGTATTTTTTGGAATTGACATGCGGTGGTGTCCGGTTTACGTGAACCATGCGCAAACGATGATCTTTTTTTGTCTCGGCGAGCAATAAATCGAACGTGCTATCGTTCGACCGGTCATCAACAATAATTACCTCGAATTCGGGGTAATTCTGCTGCAGTAAGGCCGGAATCAACGTTGTGATATTCGCTGCTTCATCGTGCGCGCAGATAATAACAGAAGCAGGCAGGGATGGATGCGCTTCCCCGTTCTTTGTCTTTTTCGAGAAGGCGATATTAAACGCAATGAAATAGATCAGTTGTATTGCTGCGGCAGCAAGAAAAACAAAGAATAAAATCTGCAAGGATTAACCGGGTTAAGCGGCACAAAGATAGAAACCCACCATAACCATTACGGCTGCTGTAAGAATTCTTTAAAATTAAAAGTTT
>DASPJC010000210.1:0-3430 GCA_035628815.1 Ohtaekwangia sp.
AAATAGCACAAATGCTTCGCGAGACGGAAGTACAGGCGATTTACAGCACAAAATACAAACGTACCGGCCTTACTGTGGCACCACTCGCCAAAGTTAAGGGACTTGCCGTTGAGCAATACGAAGCGTTTAAAGCGGAGGAAATCGAACGCATGATTGAGAAACACCGGGGTGGTACCATTGTCGTCAGTGGTCATTCCAACAATATTCCGTGGATCGCGAATTTACTTGCCGGCGGGGAACAGATCAAAGAATACAACGAGTCGGACTACGATAATATGCTGATCGTTTCCGTGACAGGAAAAGGCAACGCAAAAGTTACCTGCCTGGAGTATTGATTTTTATCGCTTATTCCGTGTTCTTTTTATACTTCAACAGGGTGGCTTTTACCTGTTGACCTTTGCTGAACCTGGTCCGGCTGCCAAAGATTCCAAGGAAACCGCGCTTTGCCCGTGCACCGGCCACCGCGCCCCCGGTCCGGGAGCCTGTATTGGTTAATGCGATATCGTCAAAGATTAATGCGTCTGCCCCTTTCCTTTTGGCCCGGTCGAGCAGTTTGGCCTGAACTTTATCAGAATTCTTTCTGGCGGAGACTTCGAGCGTTGCTTTACCCATGATCTCGTGCGGTTCGTTTACGTCGCTTTCGCGGAAATAAAGGTCCACGTTCGTGGTCTGGGGATAGGACCGGCCATAGTATATAATCCTGTCCGAGCAGGAAGCCAGTATAAGCGTAGGGAGCAGGAGGAACGTAAGTCTTTTCATGAAAAGGAACCGACAATCATAAACGTTTAAATGTAAAAATACAGATAATGAGCTTGCTGGATTTTACAGACAGGGGAATTTATTGCCCAGCGGCGGATGTTTATCTCGATCCCTGGAAACCCGTCAAACGGGCGATTATTTCTCACGGCCATTCGGATCACGCCAGTTGGGGCCATGGGCAATATCTGTGCACCGTTCCTACCGCACCGATCATCCGCCACCGGCTTTCATTGCGTGACAATGTCCAGGCCGAGCCATACGGAAGGCCTGTATTCATTAACGGCGTTCGTTTTTCATTTCATCCGGCGGGACACATCCCCGGTTCTGCCCAAATAAGGGTTGAAAGAAACGGTGAAGTGTGGGTATTTTCCGGCGATTATAAACTGGAGGCGGACCATCTCTCCGAACCGTTTGAACAGCAGCGGTGTCAGGTGTTCATTACTGAATCAACGTTTGGGCTACCGGTTTACAGATGGCATCCGCAGGAACAGGTTGTAAACGAGATCAACACGTGGTGGCGGAAAAATCAGCTGGAAGGAAAGATTTCCGTGATCGCCGGATATACGCTGGGAAAAAGTCAGCGCATCATTAAAAATGTCGACGCAAGTATCGGAAAGATCTTTGTGCATGGCGCAGTCGACGTCATGAACGATGTGCTGCGTCAACAGGGAATAGCCCTGCCTGAAACACACCGCGTCACAAAGGAAACGAAGAAGCAGGAATACGAAGGCGCATTGGTGGTGTGCCCGCCATCCGCGGTGGGATCGCCCTGGATCCGGCGCTTTCTTCCATACTCGCTGGGTATTGCTTCCGGATGGATGTTGCTGCGTGGCGCACGACGAAGGCGTGGTGCTGATCGGGGCTTTGTATTGTCTGATCATGCTGACTGGAACGATCTGAACTCCACCGTGAGAGCGACGGGCGCCGAACGGGTTTTTGTGACGCATGGGTATTCGGAAGTGTTCACCCGCTGGCTCAATGAAACAGGCATTGAAGCGCAGGCCGTGAAGACCGAGTATGAAGGTGAACTTGGCGAAATGTCGGAGTCTGCTGAAACCGCCGTGGCATCCGATGCCTGATAACATTGACTTCTTTGCACGCCTATGATCCACGATTTTGCGCAGCTTTTCACGGCACTCGATCAGACAACCAAAACGCTCACCCGTATCAAAGCGCTCATCCGTTATTTTGAACAGGTGACGGATCAGGACAAGCTTTGGGCGATCGCATTGCTGTCGCATCGCCGGCCAAAACGGACGGTGAATACGACGCTGCTCAGCGCATGGGCTGCGGAACTGTCAGGTCTGCCGTTGTGGATCTTCGAGGAATCGCACCATGTCGTAGGGGATCTCGCGGAAACGATCACCCTGATGCTGCCACCACCCGTCGCCCAATCGCACGAGTCTCTCAGCTTCTGGGTAGGATTTATACGTTCACTCGAACCGATGGATGTGGAGGGAAAGAAGCGCAGCATCCTGTGGGCCTGGGATCGACTTAATCACACCGAGCGTTTTATTTTCAACAAGCTTATCACCGGTGGATTTAGGATCGGAGTTTCCCAGCAACTCATGGTTAAAGCCTTGGCGAAACATACCGGCGCGAAGGAAAATATTCTGGCGCACAAGCTGATGGGCAACTGGTCACCCGAGATCAACACTTTCCAGGAGCTTTTGTTTTCCGAAAATGAACAGGATATATCGAGACCATATCCGTTTTACCTGGCCTATGCGTTGGAAGAGGATGTTAAAACGCTGGGCGACCCCGGCGAATGGTTTGCCGAACGCAAATGGGATGGCATACGGGGACAAGTGATCGTGCGAAATCGCGAATTGTTTGTATGGTCGCGTGGCGAGGAACTTGTCACCGATAAATATCCCGAGTATGCTGTGATGCTCGACCTGTTACCGGACGGCACAGCGATCGATGGGGAAATACTCCCGTACAAAGGTGCACTTCCACTGTCGTTTAATGCACTTCAGACCCGGATCGGCAGAAAATCCCTGACGCCTAAATTGCTGAAGGAAGTTCCCGTAGCCTTTATTGCTTATGACATCATGGAGTGGGGAGGGGAAGATATACGGCAATGGCCAATGACCGACAGACGGAAAAAACTCGAAGAGATCTGCGCGCGATCAAGCGCTGTATTAAAGTTGTCAACCCTTGTTCCCTTCGCGACATGGGACGAGCTGGCGCACGAACGTTCCCGTTCCCGTGAATTTCTAAGCGAGGGAATTATGCTGAAACGGAAGAATTCGGTTTACAGGAATGGCCGGCGGCGCGGTGACTGGTGGAAGTGGAAGATCGACCCGTTTACCGTTGATGCAGTAATGATTTATGCCATGCAGGGTCATGGTCGCCGGGCCAATCTTTTCACCGATTATACATTTGCTGTCTGGGATAATGATCAGCTGGTCCCGTTCACAAAAGCATACAGCGGTCTAACCGATGATGAGATCCGTGCAGTGGATCGCTGGGTAAAGCAAAATACGCTGGAGCGTTTCGGACCAGTTCGAAGTGTAAAACCTGAACTTGTTTTCGAAATAGCGTTTGAAGGGATCGCGCGGTCGTCCCGTCATAAATCCGGTATCGCCCTGCGTTTCCCCAGGATCAAAAGGTGGCGTAAAGATAAACCGGCCGCCGAAGCCGACCGGTTGGAAGTTTTGCTTAAATT
>DASPJC010000211.1:0-14186 GCA_035628815.1 Ohtaekwangia sp.
GACATTAAGAAAGTATGGAACCTGCGCAAGGCCGGGCTGGGATTATTGTCGAATGTACCCGGTGACGAAAAACCAGTGCCGGTCATCGAAGACACGGCAGTCGATGTAAAAGACCTCCCGGCATACATTGCAGACGTTGCCGAGGTACTGAAAAAGTATGGACTCTACAGCGTACACTATGCGCATGCCGGATCCGGCGAACTGCATTTGCGGCCTTACCTGGATCTGAAAACTTCGGAAGGCGTTAAGCTTTTCCGGACGATCGCCGAGGAAATTGCCACGCTTGTAAAAAAATACCAGGGATCACTGTCCGGGGAACATGGCGACGGCAGATTGCGCGGTGAATTCATTCCGCAGATGATCGGCGAGCACAATTACGCACTGATCAAGGCACTGAAAGCAGCCTGGGATCCGGATAATGTTTTTAATCCCGGGAAAATCGTCGACACGCCGCCCATGGATACCTTTTTACGTTTTGAAAAAGATCAGGCTACAAAGGAATTCGACACGATCCTGGATTTTTCATCGAACCTGGGAATCCTGCGTACGGCAGAGCAATGCAACGGCTCGGGTGATTGCCGCAAGACAGAATTAAGCGGCGGAACCATGTGCCCCAGCTACATGGCTACGCGTAAAGAAAAGGATACAACACGTGCGAGGGCCAATATGCTGCGCGAGATGATCACACGATCGGACAAGGCCAACCCCTTTGCGCATGAAGAGATCCGGGAAGTGATGGACCTTTGCCTGAGCTGCAAGGGTTGTAAGTCTGAATGCCCATCCAATGTCGATATGGGCAAACTTAAACAGGAGTGGCAGTACCAGTACTATCAGGAAAAAGGCGTCCCGTTGCGTTCACGGATGATCGGCAACTTCGCGCTGGGCATGAAGCTCGCCTCGCTGGCGCCGTGGGGTTACAACCTTGTTTTCAGGAACAAAGCGATCGGTCGGTTTGTAAAATCGGCTATTGGTTTTGCGCCGGATCGCAGCATGCCCCACATTTCGCGCATCACCTGGAAAAAATGGTTTACCAGAAGGTTCACGCCTTCGGTCAAAAACCCGGTTAAAACGATTTACCTGTTCATTGATGAGCTTTTGAATTACAATGAGGCGGATATCGGAATCACAACGGTCAAGCTACTGGACAGACTGGGCTACGCAATAAAGTTCATTGAGCACCACGAATCAGGAAGAAGTTTCCTGTCGAAAGGGCTATTGGTAGAAGCGCGCGACCTCGCGCGAAAAAATGTTGCCTTGTTCAAAGACCATATCTCGCACGACACGCCATTGGTCGGCGTGGAGCCATCCGCCATCCTCACCTTCCGCGATGAGTATCCTGACCTGCTCCGCGGTGCGGAAAAAGAGGCTGCCCTGAACATCTCGTATCATACGTTTATGATCGAGGAATTCCTGGCCAAAGAGCTCGAAGCGGGGAATATCGATCTCGGTTTGTTTAAAACACAAAAAGCATTGATCAAACTGCATGGTCACTGCCAGCAGAAAGCACTTTCGACGTTGACGCCAGTGAAGAAAATCCTCACACGCATGGGGAGTAACGAAGTACACCTCATACCATCGGGATGCTGCGGCATGGCAGGTTCTTTCGGTTATGAAAAGGAACATTATGAGCTTTCCATGCAGATCGGAGAACTGGTGTTGTTTCCCACGGTACGCAAACAACCTGAAGAGGTCATCATCGCTGCCGCCGGAACGAGCTGCCGCCATCAGATCAAGGATGGTACCGGGCGGAAATCATTGCACCCCGTGGAAATCATATGGCAGGCATTAAAATAGCATGCTAGAAAAATTGCGGCAATACCTTTCGCAGGAATTCATCGTATTCGGGAAATGCATTCAGATCGTTGTGTGACCCCTGCGGGATTAAAACCATTTTCTTCCGGCTTTTTATCTTGTCGAACAATACCTTGCCGTGCGCGACCGGGACCAGCGTATCCTTTTCTCCGTGAATAATGATCACCGGGCACCTGATGGATGCAATCTTCCGGAGGTTGTCAAAAGAGGAAGATAAGTACAACGATGGGAACATGAATGGCAATTTTTCATTGGCCAGTTTGCCCAATGAGGAATAAGGCGATTCCAGTACCAAGCCCTTCAGTGGAAGGCGGCTGGCAACATCAACCGCCACGCCAGTGCCGACAGACCTGCCATAGACGATGATATCCCGGGGATTAAAATCCTTTTCCCGAACAAGAAAATCATACGCAGCATCGGCGTCACGGTAAAACCCGTCTTCCGAAATTTCACCGCTGCTTTTGCCGTAACCACGATAATCGATGATCAGTATGTTGTAACCATGTTCCGTGAAATCTTCGGCTACAAACTGCCAGCCGCTCAGGTCGCCGGCATTGCCATGAAAATAGAGGATCACCTCTGACCGCGTTCCGCCATAGAAAATACCGTTAATGCTGGCGCCGTCTTTTGTCGTAAGAAATACTTCACTTCCGGTGAGCCCTAACCTGAACTTGTAATCGCTGACAAGCTTCCCCGGGAAAAAAATAAGCCGGGTCTGGAAAAAGTACAGTAAAGCAATCGCTACGCAATAAAGTATAATAACGATAATCGCAAGTACCTTCAGGACCTGCATAATGGATAGGCTATGTATAAACGTTCCGGCATAGCCGCGAAGCCAATCATGCCCTCCTTACCTTTTCCATTTCCTGCCATACATGTTTTTAAGGTCCGCCTCGAAGAGGGTATAGGGGTCATTATAAAATTCCAAAAAATCCGGCACACTGACATGCCCCGGATGTGGTGCATAGTAATGTGCGGGGCTCCGGCTGTCGTTGCGCCATACGAGAACATAGCATAACCGCATCTTGTCCTTTCGCATGACTTTGAGGAGTGTCCCTGTCCACCACGCAGGATCAGGGATCGACTCCAGACCGGTTTCGGTAAACGCGGCCAGTTTCCCCGCCTTCAATGCGTAGTCGGAGACAATTTTGAGTTTCAATGCGGCCGTATCCGGTGCATAACGGTCGCGACCCATATCCCCATAGTTGTCCATCCCGACCATATCCACCCAGTCATCACCCGGATAGCGTTCCAGGAACTGGTCGGTCGTTTTGAATTTGTTATCAGGTGAAAAAGCATAGATAAAGTTGTGTACCTGCAGGGAGTCACGGAGATAGGATACGGTGAACCGCCATAACGAAATAAATTCTTCTTTGGTGCAATGCGGTTTTCCCCACCAGAACCAACCGCCATCAAATTCATGATAAGGACGGAAGATCATCGGAACGGGTTTTCCATTGCTGCCCTTTGTGTTTTTTGCCCATTCGCCGACTCCCCTGAGAATTGCCTTATACTTTTCGTGGGACTCACCGCCCGGTATGATGTAGCGCACGGCCGGAAGCGACAAAGAATCGACCCAGTAGAATCCGCCCTTTGAAACGGGATTCGAAAAATGCCACGCCACGGTAGTCACGCCACCCCGGTTGTAGGTGTCCACAACATTTTTGCGCAACGATTCCTTGGCTTTTTCGATGACCTCGGGCGGCCTCCCTGAGAACCCGCTGAAATCAACACCGATCACCGCGGGGTGCGAGCCTGTTACAGACTTCACGTCGGACCGGTTCTCGTCGCCATGCCATCCACGGCCATACTCCGTTGCAGCCTGGTGACCGAACAGTGTATGATGCTTCGATAGCTTTTTTAAATTCTTGTGGAGTGCTTTCGTTTCCGCCGTTGCCTGGTGATTAATCAACTTCCATTTTTGTGCGTCAACAGTTGCCGATAACGGGAGGATCAACAACAACAACATACAAATCTTTCTCATGATGAGGCCTTTTCTTAGACTCACAATATAAGATATTTAGACACAGAAATCAGGGCGGGTAGTCAGCAATGGATCACACGGTTTCCATTTGCATGAAGGCTGTTGACAGCATTTCATAGGGTCGGTAACCGACGATCATGATGCCTTTGCCACTTGCATTTGAAAAGGTAAGCGTTGGAAAACGGCCGATCTTGTGATAGCCGGCAAGTTTCAGATCTTCGCGGAAGGCGGCATGGCCGTTGCCTGCTTTCCAATCTCCGACAAACCGGTCGATGTCGAGGTTATCCGGCATATCCGCTGCTATTGCCTTCAGTACATCGTACTTTGCTATGTTTAAATGTTTTGTCATGACAGCCTCGCGTAGGCGGAAGAGATAGTTTTCACCCAGTTCGGCAGATTGAAGCATAGCACATTTCACGGCAATACAACCGGGATAGGATGACGACGGTGGGTCCTCATGCCATAGGGTATAATCCATCGGCGTGTGCGTAACCTGTGATGCATGCATCCACACAGGCCCCATTTGCAATGGGCGTGATACAGAATTCAACGGGTCGTTGTATTGGTTCCAATCAGGAATCATACCACCCATTACATACCGGACGTTGATGCGGTCAGAAAATTCATTTTGAAACCGGCGCCAATGCTTTTCAAACGCCCAGCTCCAGCAACAAAGAGGATCGGTGTAATACGTTACATTTACCCGATCCTCCGCTGCTGATCTGCTTTTATTTAGAGCTTTTCGGACGTTTGCTGGTACGTCTTGTTTTTTCATTTGTCGATTTGTCTTCATAGGCTCCATTCAGCACGTAGGCGCTCCACTGCTGATCCGGGTCGGGCGTCGCCGACAACACTTCTTCGCTGCGTTCTTTGCTCAGCGTCTTGTTCATTTTACTGACCATCTCGTCCGTCCGGTCTGTACCGGCGATTTCCTGGTCGACCAGCCCGTTCGTAGCCTCAACATGGGCGATCGGATCTTCGATGTATTGCCAGGTCTCGCCGAGCTCGGGACTCTTTCCTTCGTTCCATGGTCCGCGTACAGCAGCACCGTTAGACATATTGAAGTAGGTATTGCTGTGACGGGGATCGGCCTGCAGTACACCCGGCGGAAAGTTCGGCTGGATGGTTTCAAGTGCTGCCTGAAACATCTGGAAGTGGGCGACCTCGCGCGTCATCAGAAACGTGAGCGTCTCTTTTACATACGGATCGTCGGTAAACTTCATCAGGTACTCATATACTATTTTGGCACGGGATTCGGCGCCCATGTTGGAACGAAGGTCGACGGTGAGATCGCCATTCGCATTGACATAGGTCCCGTTCCAAGGTACGCCGCGACTATCGGTCAGGACTGGACCACCGGCACTCTCCACGAGGAAATGCGGATTTACCATGGCTTCATGGATCACACTTTCCTTCGCTCCGGTTCCGCCCATCAGCTTCATGATTTCAGATTCGTCGGCCGCATCCTTGAGCTTTCCATTTACACCGGTCAGCAACATTTGAATGGTCGCCCCGACGATTTCCAGGTGACTGAATTCTTCGGTGGCAATGTCCATCAGGAGGTCATACTTGTCAGGGTAAGGTTCCTTCGCGCTAAATGCCTGCACGAAATATTGCATCGCTGCCTTTAACTCACCGTTCGGGCCGCCAAACTGCTGTAGTAGCAGGTTAGCGAAGCGCGGATCCGGTGCCGACACACGCGCATTGAATTGTAAATCTTTAATGTGATAGAACATAGGCTGTCGTTGTTTTAAGTTCCCTGGCGAAAAGCAAAAAACGATATGCCTGTCGGCGATCCGGAAAATCTCATGCGTTCCCGGGGAAATTGCTAACAATGTTCCCCATACGGTTGGCGTGCGCAAAGACAGCCAGCCATTGACCGTTCCACAGAATGGCACTGTTTTTTGAACGCCATCTGAAAACATTCGTCATGCGTTCATCGGTAAGGATTATAAAAAGCAATGCGGCCGCTCCACACTTCAATGGCGACCGGATACAATGGGTGGAGACCTTGTCGCGCTGGATGGATTCGAAATTTCTTATCCCCGGCACCAATATCAGGTTCGGCATTGATCCGATCGTCAGTTTGTTCCCCGTTTTTGGTGACTTCCTTACGTTCCTCATTTCAGGGGCGCTCATCTATACGATGCATCGCCATGGCGCCAGTGGCAAAGTTGTCATCAAGATGGTATTGAATGCCACGCTGGATACTGTCATCGGCGCCATACCACTGGTGGGAACAGTTTTCGATATTTTCTACCGTGCCAACGACCGGAACGTCAAACTCCTCAGGGAATACTACTTCGAAGGCAAGCACCAGGGATCGGGAAAAGGACTTTTGGGGGTTATTGTCGTCATGGCACTCCTCCTTATCGCCGGCATCTTTTACGGCATGTGGAAATTACTGGAAGTCGTTTTTTAATACATCCGATTAAAGCTCCATCAGGATGGCTGCTAATTCTGCCGGACGCGAAAAGAATGGCGAATGACTGGTGTTCATGGTGAAAACTTTTGCACAGGGCATTTCGGTATACATCTTCCTCTGTATCGCCGGGCCAACAGCCTTGTCGTTGGTACACGCTATGTATATCCGCGGCACGCTCCCGAATTTCCCATCCGAAAGCTGTAGTGGTGTAATGGCCGAGTCAAACGGTTCCGGTCGCAACATAACATTAGCCAATGCGATGATCTCCTCTCCGCAGTCGGCGTAAAGGCCTTCGCGATAGATTGCCGGCGCCAATGTCGTGGCATTGGTTTCTGCATGAAAAGTCACATGAGGTTTTAACACGCCCTCTTTGTCTTGCATGGCGTAGTCGCGCTGACATTTTCCGTCCGGGATCAAATATGCAGCCAGGTACACCAGCTTTTCAATTTTCTCCGGGCAACGTTCGGCGACCTGCGAGATTACGATGCCGTTCTTGCTGTGCCCAAGAAGGATCACCTTGCCTTCGATGCCATTGAGGAAGGCACAAAGAAAATCAACGCAGTGATCCAGCGTTGCCACCCGGGTAGGCGTGGTATCCCGGCCGTGAGTAGGAAGATCGGGTGCAAAAGCGTGGTGACCCGCAGCTTCCAGTATGGGCATAACGCGATGCCAGTTCCAGGCGCCATGCCAGGACCCGTGGACGAGTACATACGTTTTCATGGTTGGTTTTTTTACTACCCAAAATTGGTACAATGCAAGTTGGACGACAACCTGATTCTTGCGGATCACGCATTTGCAGGATGTCTAGATCAGCATGATGCCCGCTGCAAAACGGCCAGTGTCTCCCTTTCGCGCAGAAAAAAAGTAGTTATTGGTTTTAACCGTGCAGAGATCGGCGTATTCAACAGAAGACTCCGGCACGCCGAATTCACGGAGCTGAATGTGGTTGGCTTTCCAAAGATCAAGATCGGCTTTTCTATTTTCCTTATGAATCATCACTTCGCTCTCCGCTCCAAATGCTGCATCCATCGCCTGTACAACCTCCCCACCCACTTCATACGACGCCTGCGAAACTGACGGTCCGATACCTGCCACGAGGTCTTTGCCAGTCGTTCCGAATTCGATGTTCATGCGTTGTAGCGTTTTTTCCAGGATGCGTGCCGCTGTGCCGCGCCATCCGGAGTGCACCGCAGCAACGGCCTGATTTTTCATGTCCCATAACAATACGGGAACACAATCGGCAGACATGACGGCAATGCACACCATTTTCTCATTGGTAATCAGCGCGTCGGTACCGATCACATCCGCGGTTGAGGTATCCCGCGTAACGCGAACAATTTTCGTTTCATGTACCTGTGACGGAAAAAAAAGTCGTGCCTCATCGACACCCATGGCTTGGGCCAGCCTGCGACGATTTTGCCTTATCTCCTCCCGGTCAGGCGAACTGGAAAAACTCAGTGTAAATTCCCGTTCACCCTCAACCGTCTGCCGGTCCGTCACAAAGTGCATGACAGACGCTTCCTTCCTGAGATTTTCAAACTGCCATAAATGGAGATCGTTGATCTTCAGACGTTGCATGCTGTCAGCGGTTGGTTAAGAAAAAAGTGAGAGTTGAAATTGCGCGGTCACGCTTCTGGTCCGAACGGGTTTGCGGACCGGGCTTATCGTACTGCGGATATGGTAGAGGCGCGTTTCTTTATTCCGGGGTGCCAGAATGATCTGTGTATCTCCGGCAACGCGGCTAAAAAGCTCCTGGACAAGTTTCGGGCGATTGTTATCCTGCGACAAATGAGATAAAAAAAGATGGGTCATAAACGCCGGCCGGTGATTGCAAAACAGGTCAACGGCCTGGCTATTGGAAAGATGGCCCTTGCCACCGCGAATCCGCTCCTTCAGATGATAGGGGTACCTTCCCCCATCCAGCATACCTTCGTCGTAATTGGTTTCGAGAAACGCGGCGTGACATTGCTGGAAATGACTGATCACATGCTCGCAGGGCGATCCGATGTCAGTAAAGACGCCCACTTTCACCGATTCACTCGCCACAATAAAACTGTGCGGGTCGGCCGCGTCGTGAAGTTTTGGAAATGCTGTAACCGTAATGCTTCCGACGGTCACCGTTTCGTATGGGCGGAATGAAATCACGAGATTCTCTTTCAGGCTCAGGCGCCCGTTTTGGAGCGTGGACGACGTAATATACACAGGAAGGCCGTATTTTTTGGAAAGTGCCGGTACGCCGTGCACGTGGTCACCGTGCTCATGTGAAACAAAAATCGCTTTAACTTTCCGAAGCGAGAGACCCAGGCGCTTCATACGTTTTTCCGTCTCCCGGCAGGAGATCCCGCCATCAATCAGCACGGCTTCATCCGAATTACCTACGTAATAGCAATTTCCGTTGCTGCCTGAATTCAACGAGGAGATAAATAATGACATGCAACAGCGAAGGTATGCGGTTTTTCCAAACATACTTCCTGGCAAAACAAATATTTCACCGCCGGTTTTTACGGTGTCACTCATTGTCACCCAGCCGCCATATCCGCAGAAAAACCTTCTCCTGTGTCTGACTGTCCACCGGTCTATCCGGCGCTTCCGGATAACAAATTAAATGTGTTACTTCGACCAGCCCCAACACCCGCGCGCCGCGATTAATTAAAAACGGCCTGGCGCAATCCACCTGCTAAAGTGTCGCTTTTACCCCCCTTACGGCGAAAAAATGCATTGCATCTTTGGGTTATCCAATAAAAAGACGACAGAAATAAATGTTCCATTTAAAATTCAAACTATGAAAAAGCTAGAGTATAATGTCACGATTGCGGCAGACAAAAAGACAGTCTGGGACACCATGTTACAACCCGATACCTACCAGGAATGGGCCCAGGTGAGTTGGCCGGGATCCATCTATGAAGGAACCTTTGGTAAAGGAGAAAATGTGAGGTTTATAAGCCCGGGTCAGGGCGGCACCCTGGCGACCATCACGGACTTCAAGCCTTACGATACCGTACTGGCAGAGCACGTTGCGATACTGAATGCTGACGGCAGTGAAGACAGGACCAGCGATGTCGCCAAAGGATGGATTGGTATCAGCGAGCGTTACACATTTAGCGAACAGGATGGCAAAACAACGGTATCGGTAGTAATCAATACCCGGCCGGAATGGGAAAAAATGTTTGAGGACGGATGGCCTGCCGCATTGCAGAAGTTAAAAGAAATGTGCGAGCACATAAACGTTTAAATAAGAAAAAACCCGCACGGCGCAGGCTGTGCGGGTTCATTTACAATCTATCCGGTATCCGGATGTTCCGTCATCCCTGTAACACGATCCTAAGCCACCGCGATCTGTTTGGCAGGTCTGACTTTAGCGTTTTCCTTTTTAGGAACCGTGATGTGCAAAATACCGTCGGCATACCGCGCAACAATGTTGTCTCCTTCTACCTTTTCAGTTGGCAGACTGAAGCTTCGCTGAAATGCCTGGTAGCTGAATTCCCGGCGGGTATAATTACCCTGCGCGTCTTTTTCTTCCTGCCGGTCTTCGCGCTGTGACGAAACGGTCAGCACGTTGTTATCCAGCTCCACTTTAAAATCGTCGCGCTTCATGCCGGGCGCAGCAACTTCGATCTGGAAGTCGTCATTTGTTTCCCGCACGTTTACAGCGGGTAACGTCGCACCGGATGATTTCCAGTTGGAAAGCGACGAATTAAACCAGTCATCTGTGAAAAGATCATTCAGTAACGATGGCATGGCCGGAAATAAATTCCCATTGTTTTTCACCAGCGTTTTCATAGCTATCCTCCTTTCTGATTTTAGTTGAACATGAGAAACAGTTAATCATTAATTAATGGTCGTGATTCAATGCGTTCTTTTTACGGACTGCAGCCCTTCCATAGTCCGGGTCACCGTGGTTAAAGGTCTCTTAAATCGCCCCCCTGGCTGCTTCCTTCGCGGTAAAATCGGTTCTTGATGGAGTCCATGCGTTTCATCATTCCCCGCAGGTACTGGTCATTGAGCTCATATCGCCTCATGAAAAAATCCGGGTGGAAGAAATCAGGATAACGCAGGGAATCGTCGAAGAACAGCGGATTAAATTCATTCCTGAAAAAAGAGGAATGATTAAGATCAAAATACCGGTTGAAGCTGTTCATCAGGCTATCCATCCGGGCCGTGTCTCCCGTCATGTTGGAATAGTATGAAGTATAGGTCGAGTCGAACCCGACGATATTACCCTGATCGTCAAACTGTTTGTTTACCTTGATGCTCACCTTCGGACTGACTGAACTATCCTGCACGATGCCCTGCTCGTTTTTGTCCTGCCCGTTGGTGCTTTCATGGCAGGATGAAAGCAGCGCCGAAACGATCAGCAGGTAAGTCGCGACGCGAGCGGCCGGAGAAAAAAATGCGGTCAACCTGGTGGCCCTCTGCCTGGCAGTAAGACCACATCGGGAATGAAAGAATGCTTTCATGGTCTTTATACTGTTAAGACTTTAGAATCGATTTCACCCTTTGCAAAATGTGTGCAAATGCGGCGGCCCCTTCGATGGCGTTCAACATCGGAAGAATATCTGACATTTTCCGTGCGTTCAGACTGTCATCCTGTCGACGGAATGAAAAAGTTTCAGTTTACTGTCATACAAGGCGAGGCATTGTTCGCACGGATCTGGAAACAATGCAATGGCTACGAGCAGGCACAAAATTTGAGGCAGCATTTATCGGTCCTCGTTCTACATTAAACAATACCCATTGCCATGAATACTACTTTTCTGGACTATTACAAAATGATATTGGATAAAGTTAGCTTCGACCCTTACCTGTTAAACAAAGAATACAAAAAAGCGATCCGCCACCTGTCCACCCATGAGGCAAGTGATTTGAATGACTGGCTAAAAAGCAGAAAACTTTTGCCGCAGCGGTCTTACGACCATCAATATCTTCATGATTATCACGGCGCCCGCCAACGTCACTGATATGAGCAAATTTCTATCATTCGTTCATCACTCACCTGATATTCGCTCATTCACGCATTTTCTCATTCACTCATTTACTCATTCACTCATTTACTCATTTCTCACTCCGACCGCAGGCTTTTCACAGGATTCATCGTGGCGGCACGCAGCGACTGGTAGCTCACCGTGAGAATTGTAATGGCAAGCGCGCAAATGCATGCCGCTGCGAAGATGTGCCATGAAATTTCGATCCGGTAAGCGTATTGCGTCAGCCAGCTGCTCATGAAATAGAATGAAATCGGGATTGCCAGGGCTACGGCGATAACGACAAGCAGTACAAAATCGCGCGACAGGAGTTGCCACAACTGTCCAATGGAGGCGCCCAGAATTTTCCGGATGCCTATTTCCTTGGTGCGCTGTTCGGCGGTAAACGAAGCCAGTCCAAATAATCCGAGACAACTGATCAGGATTGCCAGCGACGCAAAGACCAACGCGAGCTTGCCGATACGTTTTTCATTTCGGAATTTATTGCCAAACTCCTGATCAGCGAACTGGTACTCGAAATCGTTATCCGGGTCATACTTCTTGACGACCGATTCAATGCGGGCAATACCATCGGCAGCAGCAATGGAGGGATTCAGCCTGACATTGAGCAGGCGGAATTGAATAAAGTCCAATCGCGTTGATTTCAAAAAGAAAAGCATCGGTTTCACGGGAGCGTATGGCGACTGGGTGATCATATCTTTTACCACACCAATGATCCGCCACTCACCATTGTTGCCCCACTGCATCGCTTCGCCCACGGGATTTTTGAACCCGAGGTATTCTGCCGCCGCTTCGTTAATAATAAAGCCCGAAGAATCGGTAGCCATTTCGATTGAGAAATCCCTCCCCTGCTTGACCTGCCAGCCAATCGTTTTCCCAAAATCATGCGTGATGCCAATGGTGACAAATTCCTCTGTTGTGTTTGGATCCTTGCCGTCCCATTGAAAGCCGCTGTTGGTGGTCCAGGTTTCCGTGATGGACCCTTCCGATGCGGAGACCTCCTTTACTGCATGGGTTTTCAGCAACTCATTCCGCAACACATCAAAATGGTTCATGATCTCATTTGTTTTGATGGGAACCAGGATCAGTCCATTCTGGCTATAGCCTACCGGTCTGCTCTGTGCGAACTGAATCTGCCGGAAAATGATAATCGTGCTGACAATCAATGTTACAGACACTGTAAACTGTACAACCACTAATACTTTTCGTGGTATTGCAGCATAGCGCCCCGCACGAAAAGTACC
The DNA here is from genome assembly GCA_035628815.1 of Ohtaekwangia sp. Taxonomy (GTDB): domain Bacteria; phylum Bacteroidota; class Bacteroidia; order Cytophagales; family Cyclobacteriaceae; genus Ohtaekwangia. The sequence goes on from DASPJC010000211.1 coordinate 12,448, forward strand.
CTTTAAAACTTTGACGGCTTGGAAAGAGGATAAGTATAGCGCGGGATAGCTTCCTGCGATAATGCCTGTGACGAGTGCAAAAGCAATACAGGCCATCCAGAACCCGGGTACCGTCCAGAGTATGGTGATGCGCTTGCCCGCCACCTCATTGAACCAGGGAAGGGCGAGCTGAACCATCACAATTGAGAACGCAAAAGCCAATAAGGCTACCAGCAGGGATTCTGTGAAGAACTGGTTCACCAATTGCGCGCGAACCGATCCGATGGTTTTACGGATGCCAACTTCTTTTGCCCTTCTTTCCGAACGGGCCGTGCTCAGGTTCATGAAGTTGATACAGGCCAGAAACAGAACGAACGCACCCACGACACCAAACATCCATACGTATTGTATTGCACCACCGGTCGATACGCCGTTCTCGAAATCTGAATACAGATGCCAACGGCTCATGGGATGGAGGAAAAGTTCGGGCTTAAATCGCGCATCATCGTCCTCGACAAGCACCCGCTTGAGTTTGGCCTCTTTTATATTCTGCGATACGGTAGTCATGGTCGTGTTTGGTGCAATCTGAACCATGCACTGAAACCAGCTGTTGCCCCAGCTTACGCGCTTCTCGAGCTCCTGCGTCTTCACCAGCAATTCCCAGGGCATAATGATGTGCAACGAAGCAAAAGAACAGTTGGCGGGAAGGTCCTCATAGACGCCCGTTACCTTTACATCAAGGTTGTCGTCAGCGCGGATGGTCTTGCCGAGGGCGGTTTCATTGCCAAAAAGTGCTTTTGCCGTTGTTTGTGAGAGCAGAATCGAATTCAGTTCGTGTAGCCCCGAGGCGGTGCCCTCCACCATTTTCAAGGTCAGCATGTCGGTTACAGCGGGTTCCATAAATTGTCCCGATGCGGAAATCCGTTTTTCGTCCGTTACAAGTTTGTGGTCCCCTCTTCCGGAAGCCATGATCACGTGATCGAAGTTGCTACCATAGACGTTCCGTAGTTCAGGACCGAGCTGCAAGGCCTGGTTTCCCCAGGTTTCTATCTCGCCATTAAATACCTGGTTTTGCATGACCCGGGCTATACGATCGAAGTTCCTGAAATTTCTGTCGTACGACAGTTCATCGTATATCCATAAGCCTATAAGCATGGCCACCGTCATGCCCAGCGCAAGTCCGCCGATGTTAATAAAGGAGTATCCTTTGCTTCTCAGCAGGTTTCTCCAGCCGATCTTGAAGTAACTTTTGAACATAGCGTAATTGTTTACTGATTGATATCCGTTCACAGGCCTGATGATGCCCGGCCTGAAGAGCAGCAGTACATCGGCCACGAATTGCAGATCGGCTTTTTTCTTGCCTGACGCTTTTAACCTTTCGTCGTATAATTCCATGAGGTCACCCTCGATATAGCGCTTCAGTTCCGGATGACAAAACCAGCGGAAGAACCGGATGAAGAGCGCCGGAGGAGAAGGTTTTTTCGGTTCCATACTAATCGCTGCTGAATTTAGGATTCAACGCAATGCGCGGAATAGCGTCCCAAAGTGCCTCCCTTGTACTCCGGGTGTATTCCATGGCCTTCTTGCCCAGCGCCGTGATCGTAAAATATCGTTTGGGTCTTCCCGCGCGCTCCTGCGTCACTTCTCCCTCGTAGGATTTCAGGTATCCTTTTCCCTCCAGTCGTTTCAGTGCTGTCTGCAGTGCCCCCACGCTCACCTTCCGCGAAAGCCGCCCTTCAATCTCTTTTTTTATGGATACG
>DASPJC010000212.1:0-9097 GCA_035628815.1 Ohtaekwangia sp.
CTCAACCTGCTCGGACTCACCCTCGGTATCGCTACCTGCCTGGCGATCGGCTTGTACGTTCATGACGAAATCACCTACGATACCTTTCATGCCAAGGGAGACCGGATCTATCGTAGCAATCAACCCATGATCTGGGGCGACTGGAACGAACAGTTCTCCTCAACCGGCCCCGGTGTTGCGGAGGCGATCAGGACGGATATACCCGACTTTGAGGAGGTGACGCGAATCATGTTTGAAGGTGAGCAATTGATGCGTGTCACGCTCGACAACACGGCTACAAACTTCAACGAGTCGAAATGCTTTCTTGCCGAACAGAACTTCTTCAAAGTGTTTTCATTCCCTTTTCTCAAAGGCGATCCGAAAACGGCTTTGCAGGAACCTAACACGATCGTGATCACCGCTTCCACAGCCAAACGCTATTTTGGAAACGCGGAGCCAATAGGTAAAATGATCGAAGTAAAATCCACGACCGGTACTTACACTGCTTATACCATCACGGGCGTCCTCGCCGATATCCCGACCCGATCACACCTGCAGTTCGATATGTTAGCTTCGCTCGCCTCCATCCCTGGCGTCAAGGATAACGGGTCGACGTGGATCTGGACCGTTTTTGGTACTTATGGTTTGGTACGGGAAGGGGCGGACATCGAAGCGCTTACAAAAAAACTTCAGACGCTTCCTCCCAAATGGGCTGGACCAACGACGGAGGGCGTATTCAACCAGACATTTGAACAATTCACCAAAGGCCAGCCATGGACACTTTACCTCCAACCGCTGGACAATATTTACCTGGCGAAGTCGCCCCGCTATAACCGGCTGGGCCCATCGGGTAGCCCTGAGTTTGTAATGATCTTCGGCGCGGTCGGGATACTCGTTCTTGTGCTGTCGTCCATCAACTTCATGAATCTTTCGACGGCACGATCGAGCAATCGTGCGAAGGAAGTTGGCGTCAGAAAAGTCCTCGGCTCCGGAAAAAATACAATCGTCAGGCAGTTTGTTGTAGAATCAGTTTTGTTTGTGACGGTAGCCACGGGGGCGGCGCTGCTATTCGTTCAGCTTTCGCTGAACTGGTTTAGTGCCCTTGCGGAAAAGGACCTGAGCCTTCTTCCATATTTTGCCAATCCCTATTTTTTCGGAACGCTCGCAGCTTTCATTCTCATCGTGGGTCTTGCTGCCGGAAGCTATCCCGCGTGGTATCTCTCGGCGTTCAAGCCCGCGGAAACGCTAAAAGGAAAATTAAGGGCGGGATTCAAAGGCACTGGTATCCGGAACGGCCTGGTCGTATTTCAGTTCACGGTGTCCATTGCCCTGATCATCTGCACATTCTTCGTGCAGAAACAGTTGTCTTACACCAGTACGATTGATGTCGGTATCAGGAAAGACCACGTTCTGCAGATCTACAACCTGCACCAGATGGGAGCGGGTGCCGAGGTGTTGAAAGCGAAGCTGCAAACCAATCCGGTATTCAAGGTCGTCGCAAGGTCTGGCGTTATTCCACCTAATGTGTGGATGAGCGATCGTTACCGCGCCGACGGACCAGATCAGCCGGTGGTCGACCTTAACTATATGCGTTGTGATGAAAACTACCTTCCCTTGCTGCAAGTTGAGTTTATCGCGGGCAGGAATTTTGATCCCGCGAATGTCGCGGACAAATACCATGTCATCATCAACGAAGAAGCCGCCAGGGTCCTGGGTTACGGATCGAAGGAGACGTGGCGCGATGACTCGCCGCTGGGAAAGTATGTCATTCAGTCATTTGGGTCCGAGGAGAAACTTCAGATCATCGGTGTTGTCAAGGACTTCAACTTCAACAGCGTCAAGCAAAAGATAGGACCCCTGCTGATCATGCATAATGACAACGACAAACACTGGAGTTACGGGGCTGATTTTCCGTCGTACCTTTCCATGAGACTTAACCCTGCGTCGGTCCGGAACGGTGATGCGCTCCAGGCCATCATCGATGGTGTCAGGGCGGAGGTTGCCAGGGTCGATCCCGCGGTTACCTTCCAATACAGTTTCATGGATGAAGAATTCGACAATACGTTCCGCGAAGAAAGGAGAATGAGCGTCATTCTCAACCTGTTCACTATCCTGGCGATTGTCATTGCCTGCCTGGGATTATTCGGACTGGCTGCGTTCTCGGCCGATCAGCGAAAGAAGGAGTTGGGGATCCGGAAACTGCATGGCGCCAGCAATTATCACCTCGTATTCCTTTTCTCTTCCGAATTTACCAGGCTGGTGGCGCTGAGCATCGTGATCGCAACGCCCATCGCGTACATCATGACAGACCGCTGGCTCAGCAACTTCGCTTACAGGACGTCAATCGATATCTGGGTATTCGTGACCGCGGGACTGACCGCCCTGGCCATCGCGACATTCACGGTTGGATTCCAGTCATTTTCCGCAGCCAATGCCAATCCCGCGGAGGTGTTGAAGAGTGAGTAAACAACGTTAGGAGCGGGCTTGTTCATGGACAGGATGCCTGAACTTTCCATTTTACGCATCAGATGCTATGTGCCTGCCGGTCAGTATGCTTGTTTTTGCTTTGAATTTACCTTGCCTGTCCCTGTTCATCAAAGCTATTGAGATAGAATGACGGCATCTCCGACGTTTTCACTGGACGTTGTTTCCAGCGAAGTAAGGTCAGATCTCCTCACGATGAATTTACAATATCCAGGCCGCTATAAACGGACATCAGAACGAAGGTAGATATCTGTTTTTGCCGGCACTTTTTATATGTTGTGTCGCATAAAATGTAAATTTTACAAAAAAACAAATCTCCGTATCTTTCATCCACATCAACACCTAGCAACAATGGCAGACAGGAACTGGCAACACGACATTCAGCCCCTTATTAAAAAATACAAAGGCAAAAAGTTTCCGCTGAACTACGGCAACACGTATGAGCTCGTGGTAATGGTGATCCTTGCCGCGCAGGATTCCGATGCCCACATCAATAAAGTTGCACCGGATCTTTTCAAGGCATTCCCCAACATGAAGGCGCTGGCCAGGGCAACGGAGGATACGTTGCATCCGCTCATCAGCAAAGTCCGGAATTTCGGCAACAAGACAAAGTGGCTTATGCGCCTCGCCGCAGAAGTTAAAGACGATAAAAATATTCCTTTAACGATGGACGAGCTGACTGCGCTTCCGGGCATTGGCCGTAAATCCGCCAACGTGATTATGCGCGAGTCGGGTGTGAAAGCCGAGGGTATCATTGTGGACCTTCACGTCGTGCGTGTGGCGCCGCGGTTGGGCATTGCCTCGGGTACTGATCCCAAGAAGATCGAAAAGCAGATCATGGAAGTCATTGATCAGAAAGACTGGGGCGAGGCCGGCATGGCCATCTCGTTCCTGGGCCGTGAGATCTGCCGCCCTACAAACCCCAAGCATGCTGAGTGTGTGATGAAGAATGTTTGCGCTTACTACGCGTCGCTGGGCACCTAAATCTCTACGTTGGTCCGTACCATAAAGGGCAATCTGCCTCTTTTCTAGTATATTCATCAAATATGTGTCTGAAAAAAGGCCGGATTGCAGTTTTTCTTTTGCTGGTGGCTACCGCAGCCTACCCGCAAACACCTGTTATTGACAGTCTGCAAAGGCTGGCGGCCATGCATTCGCGCGATACCAATGAGATCAAGGTACTCGATGAGCTAAGTACCGAGTTTATGCGCCAGGATATGGATAAGGCCCGATCCTATATCTACCAGCAAATTGCCCTTGCGCGCCATCTTCAGACAGATTTTAAGATTGCGGCAGCCTATTCCGGACTTGTTTTCATCCATCAAAGCATGGGAAATCTTGACAGCGCCCGGCATTATCTCGCGCTGCTCGGGTCGCTCGTGAAAAAGAAGCCATCCGATAAAGGGATACAGACCGCCTATGCTCACACGGCAGGCCTATTCTACAAAAACCAGGGTGAGCCCAGGCAGGCTTTACCCTATATGCTGGAAGGTCTGCGCCTCCTGGGTCCCGACGGCGACAAGACAAACCGTGCGGGTATGTTGCTTAACGTGGGCAACACCTATAAGAATTTAAGTGACTTTAAAAATGCGGTTGATTGCCATCTGAAAGCGCTGATGCTGTTTGAAGAAGTGGGAAATAAACGGGGCCAATCGTTCTGTCTGCAGAATCTTGGATCAGATTTTTTCGCCATGGAACAGTACGGCGATTCGGAAAAATATCTTTTACGGGCTGAAAAACTAAAAGAGGAACTTAATGACAAACGGGGTGCGCTCACCTCGTGGATGACCCTCGGATCGGTCTACCAGCAAACCAGGCGATACGACCTTGCCGGCGCATATTTCAAAAAGGCGCGACAGCGTGCGCGAGAACTGAAATTGACGCTGGATGAAGCGCGCTCTCTTTTTAACATGGGATCGCTTCTTAAAGAGACCAAAAAGAACGACGCTGCCGATCAGGTCCTGACCGAGGCGCTTCCCCTGGCGATCCAATGCGGTGATAGTGCGCTGGTTTCCAGGATCAGGTCTTACCTTGTAGATCTGCGGAACGATGTGCGAAAGCAAAAAGAGGAAGAATTGATGCTCGTCGCGAATGTTAATATCGCACTGGAAAAGGGCGCGCTCGATCACACCGTGGAGGGGCATTTTGCATTGTCGAAGTGGTATGCTTCGCGGAACGAATTCGAGAAGGCTTTCGGCCACCTGACGAAAGGACAGCAGCTGAAAGACTCTATCATAGGAAGCGAAGTGGTGGTGCAGTTGAAAAAACTCGAAGAGGAGTATAAGAATGAGAAAAAGGAAAGGGAACTGGTACTGCTAAGAAAAGACCAGGAATTAAAAACACTTGCCCTGAGCCGGCAGAAATTTATTACTACCACGATTGTGATCGCATTTGTTGCACTTCTTGCAATTGGATTTCTGCTGATAAACCGTTACCGCGTGATGAACAAGGCGAAACGGCTGATTGAGATTGAGCGGGTGCGGAATAGTATTGCCCGCGATTTACACGACGATATCGGTTCGGCGCTGTCCAGTATCAATATTCTCACGAAGGTGGCGTTAAGTGAAAACAATGGCAATGCCCAAAACTATTTCAAGCGTATCGGTGATCAGTCTGCCAGAATGATGGAAGATATGGGCGATATGGTCTGGTCGATCAACCCGCGCAATGATTCGATGGCCCAGGTCGTCATCCGGATGCGGGAATTCGCCGCTGAAATTTTGGAATCCACGAATGTGGAATACCGTTTCTCTGATACCATAGCCGAAGGGTTGACATTGAGTGCTGATAAGCGGAAGAATCTTTTTCTCATATTTAAAGAATCTCTTAACAATGCCGCCAAGTACAGCAACGCCCGCAGGATCGAGATCAGTCTGCACCAGCGTGCCCAGATGCTGTCCCTCTGTGTAAAGGATGATGGCCAGGGATTTGATGAACATGCCGTGAAATGCGGCAACGGTTTGCGAAACCTGCATGAGCGCGCCAAAGCGGTGAGTGGCACCATCGCCATGAAAACGGCTGTTGGGCAGGGTACGGAGGTTGAACTGCTGTTTCCCCTAGCATAATCATGCGATACTATGGTGAACAGTGGCTTGCGATATTTACTCCCTTAACAATGAATCACGCCATTCTACTGTATGAAGATAACCTGGAGCTGAGCGAGAGTATTCAATCCATGCTCCGGCTGAATGAGACGATGCACCTGGTGGGGGCGCATGGAAATCCCCTGGATGTGAATGAACACCTGCAAACGTTAAAGCCGGATCTCCTGATCATGGATATCGACATGCCGGGCATGAACGGTATCGAGGCCGTGAAACGGGTGCGGGCCGTTGATAAGGATATCCCAATTCTCATGCTGACGGTATTTGACGACAACCAGCACGTATTTGAAGCGATTTGCGCAGGTGCATCCGGATACTTGCTGAAGAAGCATATCGGCACAAAATTGTTTGCAGCGATTGAAGAAGTACGCCAGGGCGGAGCGCCGATGTCACCGAGTATCGCGCGGATGGTCCTGGCTTCCATGCAGCAGAAACCTTTTCAGGAAGATCGTTACAAGCTTACACCGAAGGAAAAAGAAGTCCTTACATCGCTTAGTCGGGGTAACAGCTACAAGCTGATTGCATCGGAGAATGAGATCAGCATCGACACGGTTCGTTCTCACATCCGCAAGATCTACGAAAAATTGAACGTTCACTCACAGACAGAAGCCATATCGAAAGCCCTTAAGGAAAAACTGGTATAGCTGACGTTGCGTAACGTAATCTATAACGTTAACGGGTATTTTCTTTTTCAAAAAAAAACAACTTGATCCTAAGGCTTGCGACCTGAACTGTTTCCTGCATTGCCTGCATCGGTACGCTTGTTGCCATATCACCTTCGTAACATCATCATGCGATTTTGAATGCGAGTATTCCTGGAGAGATTTGGCGTATGAAACCGCTCCTCATCTTTTTAGTACTCCTCGCGTCGGTCGCGCATGCGCAACAGGATCCACTGTACGCGCAGTACCTGCTCAACCCGATAGTCATTAATCCTGCTTATGCCGGACTCAACAATAACATGAGCCTCATGGCGGGTTATCGTACGCAATGGACCGGCCTTGAAGGAAACCCGAGAACGCTCCAGGCTAATGGTCATACGTCGGTCCTTAATAATAAGGCCGGGGCAGGTTTGCTGCTGGTGCAGGATCGCATTGGTAACATGACGACTACGGAGATCAGCGCTTCATTCGCCTATAAGCTCAACCTGGATGAAACAACTTTCAGCTTCGGGATGCAGGCCGGTATGCAGAATTTCAAAACGGATTATTCAGATCTTGTCATCCACGACGATGGGGATCCAGCGTTCATGGGTAACGGTGGGGTTACGCGGTTGAATGTGGGTGCCGGCGCTATCCTGAAAAATGAGCGGTATATGATCGGCCTTTCCGTTCCCCGGCTGTTGCCAACAAAGTTCAGCAATGACGGACAGGAGTTCGAACTGTATAATCAGCATCTCTATTTGTTCGGCGCTTACGTATTTTATCTTAACGAGAACATCAGGTTCAAGCCTGCGGCGCTTCTGAAAGCGGTGAACGGCGCACCGGCATCAGTAGATCTTGCGCTTAATTTCAATATCCACGCCGTACATACTGCCGGAATTTTTACACGGCAGTTCAATGCTTACGGCGTGCTGCTGCAGACCGTATTACAGGACAAATTCCGTTTTGGATATGTTTTTGAATTGCCCTCGCAATCCGTCGGCACGCAATTCACTTCTCATGAGATCACCGTTGGAATCGTTCTCTCTGCGTTTGACTTTCATGAGCAGTCAACCGGTAATTTTTAGAATAATGAAAAAAGTGAAAGGAATATCCCGACCTGTACAGGTGCTTTTGGCTGTAGGCGTATTTTTAATATGCAGTGGAAATGCTGTCGCGCAGGAAGGACCACAGTTTGAATGGGCCGGCCTGCTTGCCGGGAATATCGGTTTGGACTTCAAGATCGCAGTCGATGCCGCAGGCAACAGCTATACAACCGGCTCATTTAACGGTACGGCTGATTTTGATCCGGGTGCGGGTGTACACAATCTCACTTCTGCAGGAAGCGGTGATGTTTTTGTCTGCAAACTGGACAAAGACGGAAAGTTCGTATGGGCCAGAGCAATGGGAGGGACGCTTTACGAAAGGCCAAATAACATTGCTACAGATGCCGCGGGAAACGTCTATACCACAGGTTACTTCGAGGGCACGGCGGATTTCGATCCCGGCGCTGGTGTGTTCTCATTTACCGCCGCTCAGAAGGATGTGTTCATTTCGAAACTGGATACAGACGGTAATTTCGTGTGGGCGAAGCAATTTGGCGGACCGTTTTTTTATGAGAACCAGGCCTACGCAATCGCAGTGGATCCTTCCGGCAATGTTTACACTACCGGATTCTTTAAAAACACCACCGATTTTGACCCGGGACCCGGCGTGTTCAACATTTCACACACAACAGGCGGTGGGTTCGTTTCAAAACTCGACACTGATGGAAATTTTGTATGGGCAAAGGCTTTTACCGGGGAAGATGGTGGCATAGCCACCGGGAACAGCCTTGCCCTCGATGCTGACGGAAATATATATACAACCGGGATGTTTGGCAAAACCATCGACTTTGATCCGGGCGCCGGGGTGTTCAACCTTACCTCTACCACCAACTATGTCTATTCCAGCACGTACATTTCGAAACTGGACCCCAATGGTAATTTTGTCTGGGCCAAATCGCTCAGCGAAAACTACAACGGCGGTGTTGTCTTCAACGAGTATGGTATTGCAACCGATGCGTCGGCGAACGTTTACCTGACGAGTCGTTTTATCGGTACGCAGGACTTTGATCCGGGCGCCGGTACATTCAACGTTACGCCTGTGGGGAAATCAGACATCTATGTCTTGAAATTAGATTCATCTGGCGAGTTTGTGTGGGTCAGGACAATAGGATCAACCGAAGATGATGGCGGGAGATCGGTAGCGACAGATGCTGAAGGCGATGTGTATTTTACCGGTTTTTTTTATGATGATATTGATGTGGATCCGGGGTCGGGTACCTTCAATTTCACCTCTTCCGGTATATTGATTTGTAAACTTGACAGCGAAGGCGATTTCGCCTGGGCGGGAGAGGTAAAGGCAGGTTCGTATGATAAAGGAACGGGGCTGGCCGTCGATGGCTCCGGGAACGTATATACGACCGGTTATTTTAATTCTACCGGCGACTTCGATCCGGGGCCCTGTACGTTCAACCTTACTTCATCCGGTAGCAGCGATGGGTTTGTGCTGAAGTTAAGCCAGGGTACTGCTGCGCCCGGACCAACGATTACTTCATTTTCACCAACCTCAGGCCCGGTTGGAACATCGGTGACAATCACCGGTACAAATTTCAGCGCGACACCCGCAAACAACGTAGTAACCTTTTTCAATAATAAAACAGCAACTGTAACAGCCAGCACGTCGACCAGCATCACCACAACGGTTCCCGTAGGCGCAGTGACCGGAAAAATAAGTGTGACGGTGGGATGCAACACTGCCGTGAGCGCAACGGATTTTACGGTGGGTGCGGCGTCCTTGCCGACGATCACCAGTTTCACACCGGCGAGCGGTCCCCTTGGTACCGTG